>CAYYZT010000397.1:0-3457 GCA_964476015.1 uncultured Chitinophaga sp. | reverse complement strand
CTTGAAAGTGCGGCTCCAAAGCTTTCATGAAAGCTTTGGAGCCGCACTTTCAAGGGCTGCCGTTCGGCATTGCCGAAGAAAACATGCAGGCCCGCACCCGGGCGGTTATTTTGATGGCCCTCTCCAACAAGTTCGGCCACATCCTGCTCAACACCTCAAACAAAAGCGAGGCTGCCGTAGGCTATGGAACCCTCTATGGCGATATGTGCGGCGGCCTTTCCGTAATAGGCGACGTGTATAAAACGGAAGTGTACGCCCTGTGCGAATACATCAACCGCAACGGCGAAATCATCCCCATAAACATCCTCACCAAAGCACCATCCGCAGAGCTGAGGCCCGACCAAAAAGACAGCGACAGCTTGCCCGAGTATGATATATTGGACCAAGTGCTGTACCAATACATAGAGCAGCGAAAAGGCCCTGACGAAATAATCGCGATGGGTTTTGAGGATGCATTGGTAAGGCGGATATTGCGTTTGGTAAACATCAACGAGTACAAACGCTACCAAACCCCGCCCATTTTGCGCATATCGCCCAAGGCATTCGGCATGGGCCGCCGGATGCCGATTGTAGGTAAGTATTTGGGTTAAGGTTTTGGCAAGAAAACCCTATCGAAATGTTAAATAGAGTGGGAGGGCTATACTGGCCCAAATGCAAAAGAGGCGACATTGTGATGCCTACCTCTTTGCTATCAACCAACCACATTATACATTGTTCCATTGCCGGTTGCCCAGCTTCGCAAGGTTAGAAAACACCTGACTTTTACGAGATTGTTGCCGACCAAAGCAACTGGTTTTGGAGAACGTTTTTGCCCCGGATATGAGCTTGTAAAAACGTGTTCTTCCAATAGCTTTTACGCATGCGGGCAAGGTAGGTTTCGGTTATGTGGATAAAAATTGCCGTTCAAAATTATTTCGTTGAAAATCAGTCGTTTATTAGTAATATAAATAGCTTTTTGAAAAGAATAGTGAAGAAACTATTGCTTTATTTCCTGCGTGCTGCTACATTGAGTGTATTAATGACGGGTCGATACTTGACAATCCGATATCTTATAGGTAATTTTACTGGGATATTGGATGACCAGACCAACTTGTTTCGACCATAGTTATTGAAGTATTATTAACTAAATACCCGGATATGAGAAAAATGTACATGATTTTTGCCGTCGCGATGGTTGTGGGTGGCTTTGCCAATGCGCAAGGCCCGGCATTTTACAATGCTGGCACCGTAACCATTGAAGGGACTGGCCTACTGTATGTGAATGGGGATGTGGAGATTGCGGGTACTGGTGCCGTTACCAACAACGGTACCATCGAAATCAAGGGCAACTACACCAACGAGCGTACCGATGGCGCTATTTCCAATGGTGTTTCTGGAGAACGCGTGGTAAGGTTTACCGGCGTGGGCGACTTGCAAGTTATTGATGCCCCAAATGCTACTTCCGCCGCTTTTTACAAGCTGGAAACCAATAACCAGGTTATTTACATAGCCGGTGCTCCCGCGGCTGGCGTTGCCGCCAACAAAAACGTGGTGGTGAACGGCGAGCTGATTTTTAACAACGGCGGCATTGCCATGGAGGATAAAGACCTTATCCTTGGGCTAAACGCAACTGCAAGCGGCTATGCAAACACTAATAGCGCCCACTTTACCAGCGGCTCTTTCGTGAAGAAAATCGCCAGTGGCCAGCCATCTACCGAGCACGTTTTCCCTTATTTCAAAAGAAACTATACTTGGTCTCCCGCAGGAGCCTATTTGCCTACCACCATCCGCCTGAATACCGCCCCGGTACAGGCTGACGAAATTCGGGTGAAGTTTGTAGAGGCGGCTGATTTGGGAAGCATCTTCCACGTAGGCGGTTGCTCTACCATAGGTGGTCAATCTTACCCCAACCAGAACATCATGCTCAACCACATGGTAGAGAATTTCGGTTACTGGCAAGTGGATGCCGAGGACGCTGCCGACAACAATTTGGACAACGTGAGCGGCTGGAACTACGACATCACCCTGCACCCAACGTTGGATGCCGTAACCGCTATGAGCACCTTGCACGGCAGCGACTATTACAAGCTTATCCGTATCCCTTCGCACAGCGGCAATACCTTGCTGCCCGCGCCCGGCCCCGGTACTGACTGGAGCAACCACGTAGCCGAATCAGGCACTTATTGCAATGGTATCGTGGTAATTAACCAATACAACCAAAGCACCGGTATCAAAGCCACGCAATTGAGCAAATTCTCCCGCTTTGGTGGTGCCGGCAACGAAGGCGGTGCCAGCCTTCCTATCGAATTGTTGAGCTTGGATGCCGTACCGGTTGACAACCAACACATCAACGTGAAGTGGTCTACCGCAGTGGAAATCGACAACAAGGGTTTTGAAGTATTGCGTAGCACCGATGGCGAGAATTTCCAAAACATCGGTTGGGTTGATGGTAACGGCAACGCTACCACCCAGCACAACTATAGCCTGATGGACCGCAACGTGACCCCGAACACCTTGTACTATTACCGCTTGAACCAAGTGGACAACGATGGAAACAGTGAGCTTACACATGTGGTTTCTGCCATGGTTACCAGCTCTACCGTGTTCACTATCAGCGACTTTATCCCTAACCCTACGCACAGCAGCACCCGCATCGAGATTACCAGCGGCGACGTGAAGCATGTAAGCGTAACTATCTACAACACCTTGGGGCAAATCATCAGCCAGCAAGAGATTGATACGCAAATCGGCACCACGCCTATCAACTTCGATATGACCGAAGTAGCCGCCGGCACTTACTATGGCGTAATCATGGTTGACGGAGAGGAGTTCAACAAGAAACTAGTTATCGCCCGCCAATAAGCCACAGCGATAAGATATATCCGGAAAAGGTTGGAACTGCAAGGTTCCAGCCTTTTTTATTTTTGCTAATTTAGCCCCCGGTGCCGCCTTAACATTCCACGGTACGATTGTTGTTGCGTGGCCCTTTGCACATTTATAAAAGAAGCACATGAAAAAAGCGAACCCGATATTGCTGGCCTTGCTGTCGGCACTGGTTACTACTACTGGCTGCTATGCCCAAAAGAACACCGGCGGCAGCAACGTTAGCACCTACAAAACCATTTATGCTAAGGCCATTGAGTATGGCGACTTGAACTCTGCCATATTCGCTGCCCACAACATTTTGGCCAATTCGCCAGGCGACTACCATTATATGGATTCGTTGGTAAACCTATACTTTGCAACCGGCAATTATGTAGCTGCTATTAACGTGGGCAACGATATATTGGCCGCCGCCCCCCAAAACACCATGGTACGTGAAATAGTGGCCAGCAGCCAACTGGAGCTTGGCCTTAGCGGCGAGGCATTGTTGAATTACAACGATTTATATACCCGTACCAACAACTTGGCCTACCTGTACACTTTGGCCACTACGCAATTTGGCCTTAGGCAGTTTGCCGAAGCGGGCACCACGGTA
>CAYYZT010000396.1:0-3490 GCA_964476015.1 uncultured Chitinophaga sp. | reverse complement strand
CACCAGCCTATCCAGCGGGCCCACTTTCAACAGGCTCAATATTTCCTTGGCGCGGCTCTCGAAATCCCAGGCTTGGGTGGCATCCATTAGGGCAAAGGCTTTCTGCATACGCTCCTCGTCGTCGGGGTGCAGCATGCTGTCCTCGTATTCTTTGATGGCCTTCATTACGGGCTTGCCGCTATCGAAGATTGCATCCAGTATCGTGTCGCCGGCTTTAAATTTCGGCTCCTGCCCCAAGTATCCCAACGATACGTCCTTATGCACTTTGGCTGTACCCGCCTCGGGTGTTTCCAGCCCGGCAATGATGCGCAGCAGCGTGGTTTTACCCGTGCCATTTTGCGCCACAAAGGCTACTTTTTGCCCCTTGTCAATATAAAAGGTAACGTTTTCGAAAAGGATTTTCTCGGTGTACGATTTCGTGAGGTTCTCTACGGCCAAATAATTCATGGGCGCAAAGATAGGTTGTTAAAGATGAGAAATATGGGATGAGAGATGAGAAACCAAAAGTTTATCATCTGCCATCTATCATTTTACATCTGCCCAAGCAGCTCCCGCGCATTCTCCAACGCCGCTTCCGTAACTTTATCACCGCCTAGCATTTTGGCTATTTCGGTGGCGCGTTCGTCAGGGGTTAGTTTGCGTATGCGGGTTACGGTGCGGTCGTTTTCGAGGGCTTTGTAAACAAATAGGTGGCTGGTGCCTTTGCTGGCTATCTGCGGCAGGTGCGTAATGGCGATTATCTGATGGCCTTCGGCAAGCTGCTCCATCACCAATCCGGCTTTATGGGCAACCTCGCCGCTAATACCGGTATCTATTTCATCAAAGATTAAAGTAGGCAGTGCCATATTTTTGGCAATCAACGACTTAAGCACGAGCATCAGGCGTGACAACTCGCCCCCGGAAGCCACTTTCCGAAGCTCCTCTACCCTGCCGCCTTTGTTGGCTGAAAACAGGAAGCGCACCTTGTCCATACCATCAGCAACAGGCTCGGCAAGCGGTTCCAGTTCTATAATAAATTGGGAGTTGGCCATGCCCACGTAAGCCAGTTTATCTATTACCTGCGCCTGTATCTGGGGCAATACCTTTTTGCGGTCGGCGGTAATCTGGTTGCCCAGTTTCTTTAGGTCGAGCAACTGCTGTGTTTCCTGTTTTTGCAGCTTATCGATGTCGCCCCTCAAATTGGCGAAAGCCCCTACCCTGCCTTCCAAATCGGTTTGCAGGGCCAGCAATTCGGCCACGCTGGCGGCGTGGTGTTTGGCCAATAGGCGATTTACGGTATTCTGCCTTTCCTGTAGGTGTAGGATGCGCTCGGGGTCATGCTGCAAATCTTCTTCCAGCCGCTCCATTTCGCGGGAAATATCCTCCAATTCTATGGTGGCACTGTTCAGCCTTTCGGTCAATGCTTCAATCTCTGTGTTGTATTTGCTAATACCGTGCAACAAGCTACGCACCTCGTTCAGGCTATCTACCACCGAGCCGTCCGTGTTGCTCAATGCCGATACCGAACGGCTAAGCCCACCCTTTATTTCCTCGGCGTTTTCCAGTGAATTGAGTTCCTGTTCCAGTTGCTCAAACTCATCGGCATCAAGGTTGGCTTCGGTCAATTCGGAAAGCTGGTAATTCAAGTAGTCGATATCGCCGATGTCTTGCTTACTGCGCTCCAACAAATCCAACAACTGGCGTTTGGTTTTGCGCCATTCTTGGTACTGCTGGGCATATTGTAGTAGCAAAGTCTCGTGCTGGGCCACCGCATCCACCAGTTGTAACTGAAAAGTAGCGCTGCTCAAAGCCAAGGTTTCGTGCTGGCTGTGCAGGTTGATGAGCTGTGCGCCGAGTTCTTTCAGCGTTTCGAGCGTAACGGGCGTGTCGTTTACGAACGCACGGGATTTGCCCGCATTGGTAAGCTCGCGGCGGATGATAAGGCTTTCTTCGTAATCAAGGTCGTGGGCAACGAAAAACTCCTGCAAGCGGTAGCCTTTTAGCGAAAAATGGCCTTCTACCACACATTTGCGGCTTTCATCAAACAGCACTTTGCTCTCCGCTCTCGAACCTAGGATTAGCGACAATGCACCCAACAAAATGGATTTGCCCGCGCCCGTTTCGCCGGTAATAATGTTCAACGAAGCGGCAAAATCCACCTCCACATAATCAATGATGGCATAATTGCTCACCACTAGCTTCTGCAACATAACACGGCTGGCTTTGGCGTAAAATTAAGGGTTTTGGTGGAAGTTGTACAGGTGGTTGCTAAATTTTATAGCTTAAAGACTCTGATATTAAACGAAAAAAGCCCTTCCGCCGTGTGGCAGAAGGGCCTTTGAGATATTGTTATGATTTACTGGTTGGCATGCGGTGCGCGATTGGCACCATTACCACCGCCATTGCCTTTGTTGGCTCCACCGCCATTTCTGCCTTTATTGCGGCGATTTTGCCAATAATTCTTCCTGTCTTTGTTACGGGCAGAAGAAGACGGTGCTGGCTTATGGGTGGTGGTTTCGGCTGCAGCCATTGCTGCGGCGGCGGTCCCATCAATTTTTACCTTAAACGGATGATCCTCTATGGCCGGTATTTGCTTGGCAATCAACTTATGGATGTCTTTCAGGTAAGCCCGTTCCTCGGTATCGCAAAAGGAAATGGCGACACCGCTGGCCCCTGCCCTACCCGTACGGCCGATACGGTGCACGTAGGTTTCGGGCACGTTGGGCAGCTCATAGTTGATTACGTGCGAAAGCTCGTCCACGTCTATGCCGCGAGCAGCAATATCGGTAGCAACCAACACGCGCGTTTTGCCAGATTTAAAATTGCCCAAAGCAGCTTGGCGGGCGTTCTGCGATTTGTTGCCGTGGATGGCTTCAGAGCGGATGCCGATGGCGTTAAGGTCTTTCTCCACTTTATTGGCGCCGTGCTTGGTACGGGTAAATACCAGTGCCGAGGCAATGGAAGTGTCTTTGAGAATATGGCGCAGCAACTCCTTTTTATTGCCCTTCTCCACATAATAAACCGATTGCGCGATGATTTCCACGGTAGAGGAAACGGGCGTAACGGCCACTTTCACGGGGTTGTGCAAGATGCTATCGGCAAGTTGTTGGATATCCGGCGGCATGGTGGCGGAGAAAAACAACGTCTGCTTTTGGGCAGGCAGCTTTTTCAGCACTTTCTTTACATCGTTGATGAAGCCCATGTCTAGCATACGGTCGGCCTCGTCGAGCACGAAAATCTGTATGTGGCGCAGATCGATAAAACCTTGGTCCATCAAATCGAGCAATCGGCCGGGCGTGGCAATAAGCACATCGGTACCACGCTTTAGGGCCTGGGTTTGCGGGTGCTGCCCTACCCCACCGAAAATAACGAGGTTTTTAAGGCCAGTGTGCCTGCCGTATGCCGTAAAGCTATCGCCAATCTGTATGGCCAGCTCGCGGGTTGGGGTAAGCACCAGCGCGCTGATGTGGTGTTGCGGCTTGCCCGCCTTGCTACCGTGCAACAGTTGCAG
>CAYYZT010000395.1:0-3502 GCA_964476015.1 uncultured Chitinophaga sp. | reverse complement strand
CACCCCGCCCAACAGTATCGTTGCCGATAGTTTGATGATATCCTTATAGTTTCCCTGCAAGTTGGTTGATTGGTTACTGGTTACTGGTTATTGGTTACTGGTTATTGGTTACTGGTTATTGGTTGATTGGTTATTGGTTGATTGGTTATTGGGTTACTGGTTATTCTGTTAAGTACTACCAATAACTAATAACCTATAACCAATAACTATCCCAATAACTACCCCCCATATTTATCATTCACCTTATCGTCCACCACGCCCATGGTGGACGAGGCTTTGGCTATCAATATTTCCTTGCCGTCGCGCACCACGTATAGCTCGCTCTCGCAAAAGTGGAAACGCTTGCCGGGTTTCAATACCCAACCGCGTGCCAATATCTTCTCCCCCACTCCCGGCCTTAGGTAACTCACCTTTAGCTCCACCGTAAACACCTGCACCCCTTCGGGCACCATACTGTAAGCGGCAAAGCCACAAGCCATGTCGCACAACGACGATATAACGCCGCCATGCACAAATCCATTTTGTTGCTCGTGCATTTCCCCTATCGGCAGCTCGCCCGCTACCCTGCCCTCGCCAATTTCGGTAAGGGTAAAGCCGATGCGCTGCATAAACTGGTTGCGCGATACCTTTAACAACACATAATCCCGATAGTTCGGATTGAGACTTTGCATTCGCCAAAACTAGGGAATCTAACCCATACGTAGCAAGCCATTGGGCAAACCAAGTTCTTATAAGGGTAAAAAATCGTTATTATTGTATCCATAAAGTGTATGGCAGCAGAAAACACATGGAGAGGGATACAATGACGGCAATCGAAAACGATACGGTTTCTTCCATCCGTTTGGCCGATGCTTCGCTCCAAACCCAAAACCTTTCCGACTGCCATTTCTTGGTGTATATCGGTACAGGCAGCTTGGCATATGCCGTTTTCGATACGGTGAGCAATACCATCGTCGCTTTCAATTCCAAGCCCCTATCAACGGAAGATTACCTCAACGAATCCATTATTGTGCTGCGCAACGAGGAGTGGCTGAAAGGCAACAACTACGCACAGGTAAAAGTAATAGTGGAGCCTGCCGAATATGTGCTGGTGCCGCAAGACCTTTTCGACCCAACGGATATTGCTTCCTACCTGCGTTTCCACAGTTTCCACGAGCCCGTGGGCAGCACATTGTACGATACCATCGAACCGTTGAAAGTAGCAGGGGCCTACCATTTGCCGCACCAAGCACTCAATATGCTGGATAGCTTGTTGGGCAACATTACGGTATGCGCCGCCCCTACCCCGTTTATACAACTGGCCACCAGGGAATATAAATCAGGCAAAAACGACCATTTGCTGGTGATGTTCGCGCACCGCCGCATGCATTTGGCAGGTGTGCACCAAGGCAAGTTCGTGTTCTACAACAGTTTCGAGATTGCCGCAACGGACGATGTATCCTATTACGCCCTTGCCGCTTGCGAACAGCTATACCTCAGCCCCGAGAAGGTAACGCTTACCGTTTGGGGCGATGCACCCAACTATACGGAATACCTTACCGCGCTGGGCTACTATTTTCGCCATGTGGAGCACGGCGCAAGGCCCAAGGCATTGAAATATGCCGAGGCGTTGGACGGCTTGCCAAATTATGTACATTACCCTTTATTCGCGGCAGCGTTATGAGAGTTATAGGAGGCACCTTGAAAGGCAGGCGGTTCCATCCGCCTTATTTGTCGCCCACGCGGCCCACTACCGATTTTGCCAAGGAGGCACTCTATAACATTTTGGTAAACACTTGGGATTTTGAGGGATTGAAGTTCTTGGATCTGTTTGCCGGTACGGGCGGGCACAGCTACGAATTTGTATCGCGCGGGGCGAGCAAGGTAATTGCGGTGGATGCCTTTGGCGAAAGCGTGGCGTTTATCAAAAAAACGGCGCAGGAGTTTAAGATTGAGGATAGGTTGACGGCCATACAAACCGATGTGTTCCGCTTTATAGATACCTGTACGGACGAGTTCGACATTGTTTTTGCCGGGCCGCCCTACAAACTGGAAACGCTGGACACCATACCCGATCGTATTTTCGAGAAAGGTTTGCTGCCCAAAGGCGGTTGGCTGATATTGGAACACAACCCCGACCATGACTTTAGCCAACACCCCAAGTTTATCGACCTGAGGAAATATGGAACTACTTACTTCAGTTTTTTTGAAAGTTGATTTAATGATTACCAGTTAAGTTTTAAACACTAAGAACACAGAGAAAAGCACAAGGAACACAAAGTAGGCTTAGTGACCTTTGTGTAATTCTTAGTGACCTTTGTGTTAAAAGACATACCATACTATGGCCAAAATCGCAGTCTTCCCCGGTTCGTTCGACCCTATTACGTTGGGCCACGTAAACATTGTTAAGCGCGCCGCGCCGCTGTTCGATAAGGTGATTGTGGCCATCGGCAACAATACCTCCAAGAAGTATTATTTCACTTTCGAGCAGCGCAAACAGTGGATCGACGAGATTTTCCGTGACTATCCCAACGTGGAGACAACGGCCTACCAAGGGCTTACGGTGAATTTTACCAAAAGCGTGGGAGCAAAATACTTGCTGCGAGGCATCCGCAACGCGGCCGATTTCGATTACGAGAAAACCATTGCCCAGCTCAACAAGGCCATGGACCCCGAATTGGAGACCATCTGCGTTATCAGCGACCCAGAGCTATCGCACATCAGTTCCACCATCGTGCGGGAAATACTGGTAAACGGCGGCGACGTGAGCAAATTCGTGCCCACGCAAATAAAGGTGGTAAAACAGGATTAAGTTACTTTGGCCTTGGCCAGCACGTTGGCAAATATGGTAGGGAAAAACCGCTTGAGGTAAATGGCCCAAACCTCTCTTTTGCCTACATACGCCTCATACTTCTTGTTCTGGATAACTTTCAGCATTTTCTTCGCTGCATCCTCGGGCTTTAACCCGTTGGCGGTGGCTTGGTCCATGCTGTTTTGCGGGCTGCCGTTGCCCGTAAGCGCGTTGATGGACACACCCGTGGTTACATAGCCGGGACAAATGAGCGTAACGTTTATATTGTCTGCCGCCAACTCGGCCCTCAAGCTATCAAAAAAGCCGTGCAGCGCGTGTTTGCTGGCGGCATAGCCCGACCGCATGGGCGAACCAATGATACCCACCAAACTCGTTATTACCACAAAGTGCCCAACCTTGCGGTTGAGGAAATGCGGCAATAAAGCTTTGGTTAAAGCCACGGTACCCAAATAATTCACTTCCATTAGTTTACGGTCCACATCCAATTGCGTATCCTTGGCAAGGGAACGCTGGCTGATGCCCGCGTTGTGTACTATAATATCTATTCGCCCGAAGAAGGCGATGGCCTTATCCGTCAGTTCGCGAAAGGTATCGTGTTGGACCAAATCCAAGGGAAGGATCTGCACCTTGCCGGGCTCCTTACATACTTGTTTCACCCGCAGCAATTCGTCCTCTCGCCTTGCGGAAATAATGAGGCTCGCCCCTTGTTTC
>CAYYZT010000394.1:3210-3509 GCA_964476015.1 uncultured Chitinophaga sp. | reverse complement strand
CCCAAGCCCCGGCGGTTTCGCTTCTTACTTGTGGAGCGATGGCAGCACCAACCCAACCTTGACCGTTAGCGCGCCGGGCATATACGGCGTAACCGTTACCGATGCTTTGGGCTGTACCGCTAGCGATACTGCCCGTTTCAACCCGGCTCCGCTGCCGGGCATCAACCTAGGCCCAGACGTGGTATCGTGTACCGAGCACACCCTTACCATACGCCGTGCTGGCAATATACAGTTCCAATGGAGCACGGGTAGCACCTTGCCAGAGCTGGTGGTAACCCAAACGGGTACTTATAGCCTTA
>CAYYZT010000394.1:2502-3200 GCA_964476015.1 uncultured Chitinophaga sp. | reverse complement strand
TTACGGATAACCGCAACGGTTGCAAAGGCATTGATACCATACACGTAACCATAAGCAACCTGCTAAACGCCAACCTTATTGTTGACGATACTTTGACGGCCTGCTTCGGCAATGGCGTAACAATTAATGCCACCACGGGCCTGGGCACCCATGCTTGGAGCACGGGCGAGACCACGGAAACCATTACCGTGCAGCAAGGCGGCGATTATACCGTTACCGTTACCGACAACTTGGGCTGTACCAAAGCCGATACCGTAACGGTATTGCTTAGTGCGCCTATTAGCGTAACCGACGTGAGCAGCAGCCAATGTGCGCCTGCCTCAGGTGTTATAGATATTACCGTAAACGGTGGCTTGGCCCCGCTTAGCTATGCGTGGAGCGGCCCTAACGGTTTCACCGCCACTACGGAAGACCTCAGCGGCATCCACATCGGTGTATATATTGTAACCGTTACCGATGCGGCAGGTTGTGTAGGCGTACATACCGTAAACGTTGCATTGCCTAGCATACAAGTAAATGCTGGCCCCGATGTGGATATTTGCGCGGGCGGCAGTGCTACTTTAACCGCTACCGGTGCTACCTATTATACTTGGGATGGACCGGGCGTATCGGGCCAAACGGGTGCCACCGTTACCGTGAACCCAACCAGCACTACCACCTATGTGGTATATGGCCAGCAACCCGGCCAAGAACTGGTA
>CAYYZT010000394.1:0-2492 GCA_964476015.1 uncultured Chitinophaga sp. | reverse complement strand
GAAAGCGGAAATACTGGTTTCACTACCCAATACAACTACACTGCCACCGATTTGTATCCTGAAGGCACTTACGCTGTGGTAACCGACCCGACCCCGCTGCACGCATCTTTCTTGGGTAGCGACCATACTACGGGCAGCACCAATTTTATGGCCGTAAACGGTTCGGTAAATCCTGGCTACAAAGTATGGTGCCAAACGGTGAGCGTTATCCCGAACACGGATTATAACTTCTCTACTTGGATTTCGACCCTAGTGGTAGGCAGCCCCGCCGAGCTGGAGTTTTCCATTAACGGTGTATTGTTGGGCACGCCCATCACCGCCCCGTCGGCCTTGAATACTTGGGTACAGTTCTTCGATACTTGGAATTCGGGCAACGCTACCACCGTGGATATTTGTATCGTGAATGCCAATACCATTGCCGGTGGCAACGATTTTGGTTTGGATGACATCTCCTTTACCCCGATTTGCTCTGGCGTGGATACCATCACCGTAAACGTGAACCCGCTGCCTGTGGTAGGCTTGGGTGCCGACGACAGCCTCTGCATCGGCTCCAGCACCGTGCTGGATGCTGGCCAAGGCTTCGGCAGCTACCTGTGGAGCGACGGCTCAACCGGCCAAACCTTGTTGGTATCGGCTGCTGGTACTTATAGCGTAACCGTAACGGATGCCAATGGTTGCAGCAACAGCGATACCATTGTATTGGCTGCCAAACTGTGCTGTTTCCCTGCCAACTTCGGCAACATCTTTACTTTGATTGATGCCAGCAACAGCACCATTACCGGCGACGAGGTATGGAACGGTAAGTACTATGTAACCGTGGATATTAACGTGAGCAACGGTGCCACGCTCGACCTTACCAACGTGGACGTGGTATTTATGCCGAACACCGGCATCACTTTCCACGACAATAGCCGCATCCGTGCCAACAACTCCGTGTTCCGCACTTGCGAACTGGACGAGTATTGGGATGGCTTTACCTTCTTGGACAACAGTACCGGTACCTTCAACCAAAACATTACAAAGAATGCCGAAATAGGTTTGAACGCCCAAACGGCCAGCACTTTGAACGTAACCAACAGCGAGTTTTACAACAACGCTACCGGTATCCGTTTGGATGGTGCTGCCAACTTTGACGGCGGCATTACCGGCAACACTTTTGTGAACAACCAAGACCGCCCGGATTACTTGGACGTAACTGGCGCTTCCGTGGTTGATTTCTTCGGTATCAAGGTTTACAACTCACAGTTGAGCGGCATTATCAGCCAAAACGACTTTGTGAACAGCGTGGCCAACGGCACCGTGAGCAGCCTATACTATGGTGTGTACGTAAACACTTCTTCCGTATCCATTAGCGGCAACAAGTTTACCAACATGTACCGCTCTTTGGACGTGACTGGCAACGGTGGCTCGGTAACGTTTGAGAACAATACCGTGGAGCATACCCGCCGTTCTTACTTCGATGTGTACCCAGTGCGTATTACCAACGTAAACAGCAGCCCGCTGTTGGTAGAAGGTAACACAATTACTTACAGCAGCTTGGCCCAAAACAACAACAACCAAGTGGCTATCTATATCGACAACGTTCGCAACTTGGTAGTGAGCAACAACACCTTGACTGGCTGGGCTACTGGCGTTCGCATCGGTGGTGGCTCGCGCAACATCGATGTTTGGGGCAACACCATCAGCGAAGGCCGCTATGGCGTGTACGTGAGCGGCGGACAGAACTACGACATCCAAGAAAACATCATCAGCAAACTAACCGTAGCTGGTATATACTTGGGCAACGTACGCCTGCAAGCCCGTATCATTGCCAACCAAATTGAAGTTGGTGCCTACAACAACACCTTCGGTATCCGCTATGTGGTTACTTCCGGCACCATTACTTCTGCGGGAGTGGTTATTGCCGACAACTGCGTGAAGAATACCTTTACCGCCATCCAAGTACAATCCAATGTTGCCAACACCGTTCCGGTTATTCGCAACAACTATTTGTACAACTACCAAGGCCACGGTTTGTGGAGCGTAGGTTTGACTGGTAGCGTGGGCTCTTGCGCCAACTACCCAGCCGAAACAGGCCGCAACTCGTTTATCAGCAACTACCTTGCTCCGTTCGGTACCGCACTCGACGTGCGCAGCGACAACGCCCAGTTGTTGATGCAGGGCAACTCTGCCAACTTGGTAATCAACTTCCCGAGCGTGTTGGTGAACACTAGCTGTAACACCACCAGCAACACCGCTTGCGGCAACCAAATCGGTAACAACGAAGGTGGTGGCCGTGGTGCTGGCTTGCTCACCCAGTTGCTGATGTTCCAACAGTTGATTGAGGAAGCCTTCCCGATGACCCTGAACGTGGACGAGTATGTGCTGAACAGCGGCTTTATGGGCAATATAGAAGCCATGCCTGCTGGCAACCGTTTGGAAGAGGTGTTGAGCATGATTGACATCCTTGCCGAGAACGGTAGCAATGCCGAAATGACCGCCCTGTACCAAGC
>CAYYZT010000393.1:0-3524 GCA_964476015.1 uncultured Chitinophaga sp. | reverse complement strand
CGATACGCTGATGCAGTTTGGTAGGGACAATAAGTTTTATACTTCTCCCAACACCCCGCTCAATTTATATACAAGCAATGGAGACCCGCAAAACGGCGACGGCGATTTGATACTTTACATTACTTATCAAATAGTGGATGTGGCCACCGGTGTGCAGTGTAGCGGCGGCGGGGGCGGTTGTTATTGCCCTTGGGATACCTTGAACAATGCCATAGTGGAGAAGGATATTACCATGCCCGTGTATATCGGCAATACCATGCCGCCCGTGCCCTTGCAATTGTTTGTGGATGGGGCCACGTACATTACCCAAGGAAACCCCGCTACCACCTACGCCTACTTTCACCTCAACGAAGGTACGGGCATTTATAAACTCGGTTTCCAAGACAACGTGGCTGGTACGTTTTCCGAAATTGAGCTTTCGGACCACGATCTACAGATACAAGCTACCAACTGTGCCATCACTTTGGAAAATGACTTGAATATTTATACCACATCCAGCAACTTTAGGCTGCACCTAGCCGGCGGTACGGCCAGCGGCCGAGTGCTTGCCAGCGATGCGCTAGGCAATGCCACTTGGCAACCAAAATTGTTGAATCTCAACAGCACCTCATCGGGCTTGGCAAAGTATGCCAGCGTGGCCGATGCCATTACTGGCGGCCTCGTTACTGGCGATGCCTTTATCCTTACCGGCGTTACGCTGGGCACCTCTACGGTGGATGTACAAGTTTACGTTCCTTAAATCCTTTTTATGAATACATCCCTTATTGGCCACCTTTTCGGCCAGCTACCGCTTTGGCCAGAATGGGCCGTACTGCTTATCATGTTTTTGTTGGGCGGTTTCCTGTTTCAATTATGGAAGGCCAAACAGGGTGCCAGTGCCACGGGCAACGGCACGCCATCGGCCTTTAACTGGCGGTACTTTTTTGCCGACCTGCAAAACTGGGCCGACTTCTTCGGTTCGCTTATCGCCGCATACCTTTTTCTGCGCTTTATGGCCCCCAAGGCACAGAGCTTCGATACGCTTATGGTGCTCACCGTGGGCCTCGGCATAGTAGGGCAGGGGCTGGTGGATGTGGTGCTGGAGTTTTTCCGTGGCAAAAATCCCTTTGCCAAATACACCCGAACCACGCCCAAACCGCCCGAACCATGAATGCCCCGCACGATAGCCATATCAATCCTTTCGTGGCCGTGGCCCTCAACACGGCAGCCGTGCTTTTTGCCAAAATAGATGGCGGCTCCGTACTGATGGCCCTGCAAGGCTTTTCGCTGGTGATAGCCATTGTGGTGGGTATGGTAACGCTTTACGAGAAATTGATAAAACCTAGAGATGGAAATAAGAGTTGAACGTTTTTTGCACAACCCGGAGGAAACCATTGGCCGACTGTATATTGATGGTAGCCACCAGTGCTACACGCTGGAAGACCAGCACCGCGACATAAAAGTTCACGGCGACACCCGCATACCCGCAGGGCGTTACCAAATAAGGTTGCGCACCGAAGGCGGTTTTCATGCACGGTATTTAAAGAAGTTCGGCGCGGCGTTCCATAAAGGGATGCTGCATGTAACCCAGGTGCCGGGCTTCGAGTTTATCCTCATCCACATTGGCAATACCGATGCCGATACTGCCGGGTGCCTGTTGGTAGGCCTTAGCCATCGGGGCCGCTCCATCGGCTCTTCCGAAGCGGCTTACCGCAACATTTATCCGCCAGTTGCTGCCGCATTGCTGGCAGGCAAGGAAGTTTGGATTGAATACATTGACTTACCTTAAAAACCTATAAATATTATGAGACTGCTTAAAAAACATACTCTGATACCCGCCGATGCCACGCCAGAACAGGTAAAAGAGGCTTTGGCCCAATCCAGCTTCCGTGCCATAAAGCGCACCTTGGCCATCCTTACCGGCGACCCGGAGAAGCTGCTGAAGAAAGGCCGCAACATCCGCGACATTATGGAGTTTCCGCTCGATGACGTGATTGCCATCTACAATGTAGTGGCCCTTACCATCAACTATAACCTCGGCCAAGCTTTGGCGGTTATCAAACAATTTATCCAATTTTTGCCGAAACTCGTTAAAATACGCACCATCAACGATACCGTGGGCATTTTTGCCGAAGCAGAAGAGACGGATGAGGATGTAGAAGCGGAAAGCCTTTAATCCCCCCCCATTTTTTGACTATAATAAAGAAGCCCCGCCATCACTGGCGGGGCTTCCGTTTTTGATCTATGCTTTAAGCTTTATGATGGTGGTTAGGCCAACTTAACGTTAACAGCATTCAATCCTTTGCGGCCTTCTTGTAGTTCGAAAACCACTTCGTCACCTTCGCGAACCTCGTCTTTAAGGCCAGTTACGTGTACGAAATACTCTTTGCTGCCATCAGCAGCTTTAATGAAGCCAAAACCTTTGGTTTCATTGAAAAATTTGATTGTTCCTTGTTGCATTGTAATTAATTGATAAAAAATTGTTTTTCTAATACCCCAAAGATACACTTTTTATTTTGTAGTCCACAGTCCATGGTCGATAGTATATGGTAAAAATGTGGTTATGCTATAATAGTCTTTCTTGTGGTATAGAATTAAAGGCTTAATAACATCACTAATCATCTACTCTTCCTATGGCTGTGGACCGTGGACTGTGGACCGTGGACCAATCAAATATCCCCCAGCATGGGCCTTACTATCAGGTCTTCCACTACGGTGCGGTAGGATAGTTTGTAGGTATCGTAAATCAGTTGGGCGAGGTCTTCCACGTCAATAAACCGTTCTTTGGGCAGGTCTACCCCTTCCCACGATGCGGTGAGCACTGCCCCGGGCATTACCGTGGTTACGCGTATGTTCTGGCCCTTCAGCTCTTCGCGCTGCGCCTTGCTGAGGCCCACCATGGCGAATTTGGAGATAGAGTAGGAGCCGCCGTTGGGGTATGCCTTGATGCCCGCCACGCTGCTGATGTTGAAGATATGGCCCCTATCGTTGGCCTGCAACAGCGGTAGCACTTCGCGGCTCATGTAATAGGCACTGTACAGGTTGGTCTCTATCAGTTTTTCCAAGGTGCCCTCCGGCTCGGTGCTTACCTCGCCGGGCAAGAAAAGGCCCGCGTTGTTCACCAACACCTCGGCAGTATCCCACCGCTGGCCAATGGTTTCGGCGAAGCGGAAAACATCGGCTTTTACAGACATGTCCGCCGCTAGGGCAATCACTTCTATATCCGGGTAATTTTTTTTCAGCTGCCGCTCCAATTTTTTCAGCTCGGCCTCGTCTCTAGCACAGATGGCCACATCGAAGCCCTTGGTGGCGAAAACCTCCGTTATGGCCCTGCCGATGCCCTTGGTAGCCCCGGTTACTATTATTCTCATTGATTGGTTGAAAATTCTGAAAAGTGAAATAATTTGCCGCTCAGTGATTTATGTTTCAGATGCTACAGATTCGTCAATCAATTAATGAATTTCACCTCTGCTGTAAACTATTGCAGAGGAATAGGTTATTCCTTGACATCCGTTCACTCGATGGGTGAAAACGATTTCTTGAGA
>CAYYZT010000392.1:0-3551 GCA_964476015.1 uncultured Chitinophaga sp. | reverse complement strand
TACCACCAACGATAGGCTCACCATCAAATCCGATGCTATCGGCACGGGTTGGGTGGATGATTTCAGTGCTGGCATGAACGGTAACATTAACGGCGATATTATCGTGCAACGTTACTTCCCGTCAGCTTCTATCTCTACTTCGTTCCACTATATCAGTTCGCCAGTAAACAGCCCATCGGTAGCTACCCAGCTTTCTGAGCTGTCGCTATATGGCCCGAACGGAGGGCAGGTACTTCCAATTTGGTATTGCGACCCTAACAACGTAGCCTCGAGCTCTCCATACGGCAACTTGTTTGAATGGAGGGAGGATGCCAACTTTACCCACAACTGTAACCAAGCCGGTTGGTTTGTACGCTCATCCGGCACGCTTACCAATGGCCGTGGCTATGCGGGCGTTATCCGTCGTAATGCCGACTTTACGCTGGATGTGAAAGGTACTGCCAACACGGGCAACATTGCTTACAACAACTTGGCCAATACCACGGCCATAGGCAATGGCTGGCACATGGTGAGCAATCCTTACCCATCGCCGATTGAGTGGAACGCCCCTGGCGGATTTATCGGTGCGGCACACTTCTGGCAGTCGAGCGGCTCCTATACTGGCACTTACCAGCCTGTGTTGTCGGGCATCGGCCACCAGATACCGTCCATGCAAGGTTTCTTCATCCAAACCAACGGTTCGGGTGCCAACTTTACCTTGAGCAACAGCGACCGCCGCCCGGGCAATCCGGCCTTCCAACGCCAAGCCAATTGGTACGACCACATATTGAACGTAGAGCTGGCAGGCAACAACTTTGCCGATAAAACCACGGTGTATTTTGGTGCCAACGGTACCGACGGATGGGACGACTTGTACGATGCCCAGAAGAAAGAAAGCCGCTCTAACCAGCCTACGCTGTACACCCGTGTGGCCAACTATCCTAAGTTTGTAGGTATCAACGGCTTGCCGACCAACAACAGCCAGGTACGCTCCGTGCCGATGGGTATGTTGGTAGGTACTGCCGGCACTTATACCTTCGCGTTTAAGGATATGGAAACGTTTGCGCCTTCTGCCATGATTTTCTTGGAAGACCTGAAAACGGGCACCATACAAAACATGCGCGTAAACGACACCTATACCTTTACTTCCACGCTGAACGACGACCCAGAACGTTTCATCATCCACTTCTATCCGCCAGCTACCATTGCTACGGTTAAGGGAGATTGCAACGGCCTGAACGGTGCCATCAATGTGGATTTGGGCGTGTTCAACGTAGGTGGCACGCAGTTGGTTTGGGATAGCTACCAGTTGCTGGATGCCAGCGGCGCGGTGGTATCTTCCAACACCAACGTAAACGGCAACATCAATGTGGCCAACCTGCCTGCCGGCAACTACTCGCTGAACTTGGAAATGCAGGGCTATCAAACCAGCCAAGTGATTACCATCTCGGCCCCAGCTACTGTGGATGCGGCTTATGACCGTGGCTTTAGCCAAGCATATACGCAAGCCATCCTCAACTTCACCAACCAATCGGCAAACGCCACCCGCTACGACTGGAGCTTTGGCGACGGCACCACCTCTACACTGGCCGACCCAAGCCACATCTATACCCAACCGGGCATATACGATGTAACGCTTGTGGCCAGCAGCGATGAGTGTGCCGATACCTACACCAGTAAAGTGGAAGTGCTGGAAGTAACGGTAGGCTTGCCAAGCGATGTGCAGAAACCGTTGGTGAACATCAACAGCTACCAAGACGTGGTAACTATCGGCTTCCTGAACCTCACCGATGCCAAGGTGGATATCGATATCTTCGACCTTTCGGGCCGCAAGATTATCCAAACCCTAGCATTGGAAACGGCACAGGCGAAGCACGAAATCAAGCTGAACACTATTCCAACGGGTTATTACTTCGTGAGGATAACCGGGGCGAATACTTATGCGGATAAGAAAGTACTGCTTACATCCGACAGATAATAGTGCGTTTCTTATTAATCATCCCTGATTAATATTACCGGGAGGTGCCGTGGCAGTGCCTCCCGGTTCTTTTTTTGTGCCTATTTGTTTGCGGTTACGGATTTTCCGCCGTTACTTTGAAACCGAAAATGAAATTCATCCCCCATACCCATCACCACGGGCTGCCCACGGCAGGCTAGCGGTATTTTGGGTTATCGAAACATATAACCGTAAACACCAAGCCTGCCCAAAAGCAGGCTTTTTTTATTACCCCCAAAACACAACCATGCTACGGATAGCGGTACAAAAATCAGGAAGGCTGCAAGAGAAAAGCCTCACGTTGTTGAATGAATGCGGCCTCGGCATCGATAATGGCAAGAGCGAGTTAAAAGCATTGGCCCGCAATTTCCCTGCGGAGATATTGTTTTTGCGCGACGACGATATACCCCAATACGTGGAAGACGGCGTGGCCGACCTTGGCATATTGGGCGAGAACGTGGTGCTGGAAAAAAAGAAGCAGCTTACCGTAGTAGAGAAGCTGGGGTTTGCCAAATGCCGCCTTTCCATAGCCGTGCCGAAAGGCGTTGATTACACAGGCGTACAGTGGCTGGAAGGTAAAAAAATAGCCACTTCTTACAGCCATATAGTTCAGGATTTTTTGACCAAACACGGCGTGAGTGCCGAGATACACGAAATAAGCGGTTCGGTGGAAATAGCCCCCGGCATTGGGCTGGCCGATGCCATTTGCGATATTGTGAGCACGGGCGGCACGCTGTTGAGCAATGGGTTGAAGGAAGTGGAAACGGTCATTAAATCGGAAGCGGTATTGGTGGCCAATAAAAACCTGTCGGCAGAGAAACAAGCGTTGATCGACAAGCTCATGTTCCGCATCAAGGCCGTGAACAAAGCCAACAACAACAAGTACATTTTGCTAAATGCGCCCAACAACAAGCTGGATGAAATCATCTCCGTACTGCCGGGCATGAAAAGCCCCACGGTAATGCCGCTGGCGATGGAAGGATGGAGCTCCGTACACTCGGTATTGGCCGAAGAGGATTTCTGGGACATCATCCACCAACTAAAAGCCAACGGCGCACAGGGCATATTGGTGATACCGATTGAAAAGATGATAGTGTGATGCCAATTTGAAAATTTGAAAATGTGCTATTTTGAAAATGGGTTATTGTAAGAGCCAACCCGTAACTCATAACCCGCAACCCGTAACTACAATGCTCACCACCTACCAATACCCCGCCAAAGACCAATGGGCCGAGCTGCTGCAACGCCCAGCCATGGACCACACCGCTTTGCTGGATGTGGTGAAACCCATTGTGCATGCCGTGAAGCTGGGCGGCGACGAAGCGGTAATGCGCTATACCGAGCAGTTTGACGGGGTGCGCCTCCCCTACCAAAAAGTGGATGCCCGCCAAATATTGGATGCCGACTGGCAACTGGACGAGGACCTGAAAACGGCCATCCACCGCGCGGCCGTGAACATCGATAAATTCCACCGCAGCCAACTGCACGAGGAACCCGTTGTGGAAACCATGCCGGGCGTGAAATGCTGGCGCAAAAGTATCGCCATAGAGCGGGTAGGGCTGTATATTCCGGGCGG
>CAYYZT010000391.1:0-3562 GCA_964476015.1 uncultured Chitinophaga sp. | reverse complement strand
AAGGTTGCGGTCGTACTTGGGCGAGTGCGGGTCGTGCTCGGTATCGGCAAAGGCGTGGTGCATGCGGTGCATGGCCCCATAAACATAGGGGCTGAGATAGGAAGAGCCTTGCACGATGTAAGAGTAGATGAAAAACATTTTCTCCCAAAACTTGCTCATGCTAAACATTTGGTGCGCGGCATAGCGGTGGTGGAAAAACGTTTGGGCAAATAGGGACAGATACCAGTGGGATATAAAGAAAATGACTACAAACATTACGCTGTTTTAGAGGAATGGACAGTGTTTCACGCTAAAGATAGCAACAAAAAGGAGATGCACACGATAAATCAGGGCGGCCTTTTCAACACAAAGAGCACTCTGTAAAAGCACGAAGGACACAAAGCAAGCTTTGTATCCTTCGCAAAAAATCTTTGAGTATTGGTTTAAAAACAGGTTACTCCATGTTGTGTACCACATTAAAGGTGCGGCTCCAACGTATTTTGCCGTCTAGCCAACCTTTAAACTTATCCATCGAGAGCCAGATAACCCACGCCTTGCCCACAATATGGTCTTCGGGCACAAAACCCCAATAGCGCGAGTCCTGCGAGTTGTGGCGGTTATCGCCCATCATAAAGTAGTAATCCATCTTAAAGGTGTACTCCGTTACTTGTGCGCCGTTAATGTAGTAGGCCCCGTTATGCTTTCTAAACTCATTGCCCTCATATACTTTGATGGCTTTTTCATATAGCGGCCAAGTGCGGTCGTCCAATTTCACTGTCAGCCCTTTGTATGGTATTTCAATCGGGCCGTAATTATCGTTGTTCCAAGTAAGGGTAGTATCGTTGGGCATAAACATTTGCCTATCACCTATAGTAGGCTCATAGATAACACGGGTAATATCCCGGATATAGGAAAGCTTGCGAAGGCCTTCGATTTTGGTCGGGTCATTTATAGGCAGCCTTACAAAATCGATACCTCCATGCACAGGGGCAAAGTCGCACAGGTTCAAATTCAAAGCCGCTACATCCTTTAAGTAGGGATAAGCACTCAAAAGGCCACTTACGTTAACAAACTGGCAATCGTACATACCGTTTACAACGGGTGTAAATTCTTGCACCGATTGGCCAATAGTTTTAGATACGGTTTCAGTATATTCTATTTTAAACATACCTTGCTGTTGCTTGGCAACAAAAGCGGCTTCGTTGTTTACCGTCAGCACACCCTGATTTAGGGCTATCACATCGCCCGGCAAGCCTACGCAACGTTTGATGTAATTGTTCTTCTTATCCACCGGAAAGCCCTCTTCCACCGGATAGTTGAATACCACCATATCGTTGCGTTGCACTTTCTCAAAACCTGGCAAACGGTAATAAGGCAGGCTCGGCGTTTCCAAATAGGATTTACCGCCCACGAACGGCAAATCGCGGTGTACCAACGGGAAAGTAACGGGCGTGTTCGGCACCCGGGGACCATAATGTATCTTGCTCACGAACAAAAAGTCGCCCACCAACAGCGTGCCTTCCATAGAGGAAGTAGGGATGGTGTACGCTTCGAACACGAACGTGCGGATGATGGTAGCGGCCACCACGGCAAACAACAGCGCATCGGCCCATTCAGTCAACGTGCCTCGCTTCACCTCTACCCTGCCCTCGTATTTCAGGTTTTCCCTAAAGTTGAGGTATGGTAGGTAAATAGGCCAAAGGAAAATGCCCAAAGCCTGATGGGTGATGCCACGTTTTCCAAATACCTTTAGCAGTTCCGTAGCCATCCAGATAATGAGAATGGTGTTAAAATAAGGCACCAGCATAAAGATGAGCCACCAAGGCTTGCGGCCAATCATCGGCACCCAATAGTATACGTTGAGCACCGGGATACGCGACTTGGACACATCAATGCCCGCCTTGGTAAAAAACTGGCCCATCAGCATCGTGATGATGCTCATAAAAATCAAAGGGCCGAATATCAGGACTAACCACATGGGGTAAAGTAATTTAAAATTGAAGATTTAAAATTCAAAATTGCTTGTGTTACACTTTCAGTTGCTAAACTAGGATAAGTACGTAGCACTATGCAATTTGGCAATAGGTTTATAGTTATTTAACAATATCAGGTAAGGACAATCCAACAAATTTTAAATTTTGAATTGGAGGAAATCCGACATCTCAAATACCCCCTTGCGCCCCACTACCCATTGCGCGGCTTGTACCGCACCACGGGCAAAACCCAAGCGGCTGTGGGCCACATGGCTTATTTCTATGGTATCTATATCGCTTTCGTAAGTTACCAAATGGGTGCCGGGCACGCCGTGTTCCCGCTTGCTGATGATGCCTAGCTGGCTATCCTTTTCGGCAGGCTGGTTTACCCATTCCTGCTTGCGGTCCAACTCTTCCAACACACCCTTGGCCAGCGTAATGGCCGTGCCGCTGGGCGCATCCAGTTTTTCGGTGTGGTGTATCTCTTCCATGTGCACATCGTATTGCGACTGACCGTTCATCACCTTGGCCAAGTAGCGGTTAACAGCGAAAAAGATATTAACCCCGATGCTGAAATTGCTGGCCCAAAAAAGCGTGTGGCCTCCTTTTTTGCAACGCTCTTTTACTTCAGGCAAATGGTCGAGCCAAGCGGTGGTGCCCACCACTACGGGTATGCCCGCCTCAAAACATTTATAGATATTGCCGATAACGGTATGCGGCGTGCTAAACTCGATGGCCACATCGGCCTTTCGCAAATCGTCGGGGGTGATGGTATCGGCATTTTGGGCATCCACGCGCAACACCACTTCCAAGCCGGGCGTTTCGTTTATAACGCCCTCTATGGCCTTGCCCATTTTGCCATATCCTAATAAAGCTATCTTCATCGCAACCGTATTTGTATCCTCATGCCCGTAAACGAAGTGCCGGTGCCCATATCGGGCTGCCACATAGGCTCGATGCGCATGCTGAGGTCGTCGCTCACGTCAAAATCGAACAAATGCGCATCCACCGTAGCATCCACAATATTGAGGATGTAAAGAACGCCGGTAAAAATAAGAAACATGTCGCGGTTGCGCTTATAATAATTCTTCAGCTCGCGCAGTTGGCTCTCGGAGTAGTTGCGCCCATCCACCATATAGCTCGATATGGCCGTATCGTTGGCCACCACCCGGTAGGCATCGCTATACGTGCGCCAGTGGCGGTGGTTGAAGCCCACGCCAAAGCCCAACCCGGCAAACCCGGCATACACGATAGGCATTTTCCAATACTTGCGGTTATATGCCTGCCCCAGCCCCGGAAAGGCCGCAGAAAGCAAAGCCGCCTTCCGTGGGGAATGGCGGCCTTGGTACGATATTTTTTTGGGTTTGACGAACGTATCCTCCACTACCGATGTATCCGTGGCAGGCTCTATCTGCGCTTGGGCCTGTTGCGGCCATGCCCATAACACGAGCAACAGCAGTGCCGAGAACAAGAAACGGTAGGTAGTGGGTTGTGGCTTATGCATTCAATACGTCGAGGATACGGTCGAGGTCGTCGTCGGAGTAGTAGGAAATCGTGATTTCTCCCTTACCGCCTTTACGCGCCTTAACCTCCACCTTGGTGGATAACAA
>CAYYZT010000390.1:0-3571 GCA_964476015.1 uncultured Chitinophaga sp. | reverse complement strand
TGGGAGCGGCCTTGCCGTGGGCCGAACTAAGCAGTTGGCTGAACAACATCCAACAAAACACCCAAAACCCCAAAACACAGCGGGTGTTTGCCGGCATCCGTTTCCGCGAGCAATGGGATTGGCACCCCGAAAAAGGGCTCACCAAATCCATAATTGCCATAGCGCCCATGGTGGCCGTATATGACAAGGGAGAGTTTAGAGGCAATATTCCTTTGGTGTGGCTAAAGTATTAAAACCAAATAAAAAGCCCCCGAAAGAGCTTTCGGAGGCCGGATTGGGGAAAATAGGTTAACACATTTAAGCCGCTCAGGGGGCAAACTCCAAGGTCTTTTTCGCTTGCTTTTGTATTTTGTCTTTTAGCACATAAGGGGCGGTGGGGTCGAATTTATTCACGGGTATGCCATCCACAAACCGCAAGCCCTTGTATATACCGGCAGCTTCGGCCACTTTCCTTGCCCTCGGCTTTTGTTCCGGCGTAAGGTGGTCCACCACTTCCAAGAATGCAAAAGCCCTTATCTGTTCGGCATACCGTTCGCTGAAAAGCCATGGTGCCGGATCGGGTTCTGGGCGGATGGGCCATTTGATTTCCGGGATAATCGGTAAAACAGTCCTGAACACGTTCTCGTCTTTCAACTTGGCCGTTTCCTGCGAGAACTTGGCAATATCCTTCAATACCTCGCGGTAGATGTTTCCAATCTCCAGTTGTATGTCCCTGTCCTTTTCCTCTTTCCCTAGAAGAAAAAGCACTTCTGCCACAATCAATTTGATGCTCAACATTGGCTGTGGCGATGGATTGCCTTTTAAGGTTTCCCTGAAATCGTGCAGTTGCTGCACTCTTTGTAAAATACGTTCGGTGGTCATTTTGGCGTTTTTAAATAATTTACATAATACACAATAATAATCATTATTATTATTGTGAGTAATTAATTTTTATTAAAAAATAAATTACAGTCTGGATTGTGATTAAAACCCCTCATTTATGCCAGCCGCTTTTCCGTATGACCGTGGCTTCGGCAATTAGTAAGCTAGCGCACATAGCCATGCAAAATATTTTTCACGCTATTATTTTGATATTAGTTGTTAGTGCCAGATATTAGTCGTAATATCAACTCCCTCCACACCCGATAGCAGTAGCAATGCTATAAAACTCGCTGTTAGTTTAATTTGGAGCGGGGCATGTTGTGCGCATGCCCCGCTTTTTTGTGGGTTGAAGTGTCGGTCGTTCTCTCAGGATTTTGGAATTTTAGTACTATTAAGTATGTTTGAACGACAAGCCTATAAGTTAGGGTTTGTACGATGTTTTATGCAAAATATACTGAGGTTTCACCAGCTTGACGATGAAGGGGAATTTTGGAAACTTTCATAGAACATTTACCCAACTGTTTAATCATGCAATATGCCCGATATTAATTTAAAATCCTTTAGCATAAGGGGATATAAAACAATCCAAAACATTGATGACTTTGAGCCACAGCCACTTAATATATTGATTGGTCCCAACGGGGCTGGGAAGAGCAATTTTATTTCTTTCTTTAAATTTCTGAGTTGGATACTCAACTCCGACGGTAAACTCCAATACTATGTATCTTATTTAGGTGGCGCAAACGACATATTGCATGACGGTGCAGATGTAACAAAAAGTATCGATGCCGGAATTTCAATTGTAACGGACTCGGGGATTAATGAGTACAAGTTCAGTTTGATGTTTGCAAAGCCTGATAAACTTGTATTTCGTGAAGAGAAGTATAGGTTTTCGAGACACAATTTAGGAACTGAAGCTGCTTGGAGCTCTTGTGGGGTTGGACATGAAGAAGCGAAGTTGCCAGAAATCACTAATGGAACTGCAACTACCATCCTTAATCTTCTACGAAAGTTAATTGTTTATCAATTTCACAATACAAGTGATACTGCCCCAATGCGCCTGAAATGGTCTGCAAGTGACGGGAGATGGCTTAAGCAAAATGGTGAAAATTTAGGTAGCTTTTTATATAGATTGCAAGAAGCAGAAAGACCTTATTATAACCGTATAGTCAAGTATATACGGTTAGTGCTTCCCTTTTTTGACGACTTTGAACTCTATGATGAGTTTGGTCAAATTCTTCTCCGTTGGAAAGAGAAAGGCACAAGCAAGGTGTTCAATGCTGGTCAAGCATCGGATGGGATGTTGAGAACAATCGCTTTGATAAGTTTACTCGCTCAAAATCCCAAAGATTTGCCTGCAGTATTGTTTTTAGACGAACCAGAACTCGGCTTGCACCCTAGTGCCATTGATGCTGTTGCGGGCCTTATCAAAGCAGCATCGCTTCATTGCCAAGTATTTGTTGCCACGCAATCCATTAGTTTGGTAAACAATTTCAACTTAGATGATTTAGTGGTGATTGAACGCAAAGGAAGAAACTCAGAATACCATCGACCCGATCCTGAAATATTAAAAGCTTACTTAGATGATTTTTCAACTGGTGAGATTTGGGAGAAAAATGTGATCGGAGGTAGACCATGAAGTATATCAATATCATCGCCGAAGGCAAAACGGAAGAAGTTTTCGTTAAAGACGTTTTAATAAAACATTTTGCTTCTATCGGAAAATACATATCTGTTCGGATTATTGAAACAGGGTGGGATAGTAGGAATAATAAACCGGCCAAAGGAGGACTGTTAAAGTACGAGTGGCTTAAAAATGACATTTTAAAATGGATAGAGTCCGATCGAGGAAGGACTAATACTTGGTATACTACTTTTGTTGATTTATATGCTTTTCCAGTAGATGACAAAAGCCCTTATTCACAGACAGTACGAGGCATGCAAAACATTTATGCTAGAATAGAGGCTCTGGAAAACGCAATGGGGCAAAGCATTAATCATCCGACGTTTATTCCTTACGTGCAGCTTCACGAGTTTGAAGCATTATTATTGGTTGAGCCTGATAGACTTTTGACAATGTATCCTGAGCATCAAGCAGCCGTCAAAAGATTAAAAGGAAACATCCAAGGCCTCAATCCCGAAGAAATAAACGAATCTCCTCAAACAGCTCCATCTAAGAGAATCATCCAATTTTTGCCTGAGTACGAAGGGCAAAAAGCACAAGTAGGCCCTATGGTTGCTGAAGATATAGGGCTTCACCTTTTACGGGAAAGATGCCCGCATTTTGATGCTTGGATAACCAAGTTAGAAAACCTCTAACCCACCTCACTCATAATTCAGCACCGGGGCCAGCCAGCGTTCCACTTCCTCTAGGGGCATGCCCTTGCGCTTGGCGTAGTCGGCTGCTTGGTCCTTGCCGATTTTGCCTACCCCGTAGTACTTGCTCTGTGGGTGGCTGAAGTACCAACCGCTCACGGCGGCGGCGGGCATCATGGCGTAGCTTTCGGTAAGGATAATCCCCGCACGGTTGGTGGCATCCAATAGGTTGAACAGCGCGGCCTTTTCCGTATGGTCGGGGCAGGCGGGGTAGCCAGGCGCGGGGCGTATGCCTTGGTACTTTTCGTCGATCAGTTCGTCGTTGCTCAACGTCTCCGCAGGCTGATAGCCCCAAAACTCCTTACGTACCCGTTCGTGCAGGCGTTCGGCAAAG
>CAYYZT010000389.1:2220-3589 GCA_964476015.1 uncultured Chitinophaga sp. | reverse complement strand
AGAGCCAACTGACCCTGAACTGCAAAAGCTATTCAATACCCTGCAAGTGATGACGGACAGTATCGATTTCTATCGGAACCTGTCGCTTGTGAAGCCCATTAAATCTTCCACAGAGGGCAATTTGTTCCACTTGGAAATGAAGATAGGCGAGTTTCCGGAGTTGGTGTTGAACGAAATAGTATCGTGGGAAGTGGCCCCATTTACCGACGGCTTCGATTCGCGATACCTAAGTGCCCGTTGGGACAAGCGTACCGTTACGCGTGTGGGGGGAACCGCTTACAACTTGCAGCTTACAAAAGGCAGTGAGGAGCACCGCTTTAAATGTAAGCCTGTGTACCATGGCAAACATTACCAAACCGCCATCAAATATTATGAAGACGTACTGGCGAAGAACGCTGCCCGCCTGGCCCAATTGGAACAGTTGAAACAAGATAAACAGGAGCAGTATAATGCCTATAAGGCTTCTTTGATGGCCAAGAAAGGTCAATCAAACAAGCAGGAGTTGAATGCCAAGGAACAGGAATATCTAAACCAGTACAACTTGGCCAGTACCCAGAATACGGTGTATCGCTATGTTTCCGTTAGCCGGATGGGTATTTGGAACTGCGACCGCATCTTCCAACAGCCGGAATATGTGCGCGCCGAAACCGAGTTTGTGGACAGCAAAGGCGAAGTATTGGCCATGCACCGCTTAATATTATTTGAGGGAAAAGTGAATGGCAGCTTTGAGTACTTCAAGATGCCGGATAACCATACGGTGCGGTTTTTATACAACCCTTCGCAAAGCTATACGGGGTTGGGCATTACCACCGATGGCAAAGCCTTTGTGGTACGTACGGGCGATATAAAGGGAGTGAAGGCGGAAGGAATCAATACCATTACGGTAAAGGAACTGTTTATCCCGAAATCGGAGCAAGAACTGAAGGGCAAATTAGGGGTTTGAGCAGGCAGCTTGCGGCTCTATCACGTAGCTTTCCATCATCCAATTTAAAAGGGCTACCTTTACACAAAAAAGAACATGAAAGGGCAATTGCTGATAGTGTTTGCGTTGTTTGTGGGTATGTTTCTTAATGCCCAAACCGTAACCTTCCAACCCAAATGGAAAGTGGGTGACAAGCGTACCGCCATTGTAACGGATATAAGCTACGAATACAAAAACGGCGATTTGGTAGACAGTACCTATGATGTATTGCCCGTGAAATATGAGGTGCAGAAAGAAACTGCCACGGCTTATACGATAAAGGTTACGATGAATAACATAGCCATCAAATCCATACAGGGCATGTATGAAAAATTTGGTGAAGAGTTTAAGGGTTATCAAGATGTGGCCCTTGTTTATCAAGTAAATAAAATAGGTGGAAAGGCCGAG
>CAYYZT010000389.1:0-2210 GCA_964476015.1 uncultured Chitinophaga sp. | reverse complement strand
TTGAATTGGAAAGAAGCACAGGCTTATGTGAAGAAATCGTATGAAGAGGTAGAAGCGTTGGTGAAAAAGAAAGCACCGGAAGCGGTTGAGTACGTGAAATTGGCTTGGAGCCCAATTCTTAAATTATTCAACAGCAAAGAGACCATTGAAGCCTACACGGAGAACGAGATAAAAATGATTACCCTGCCTTTCGGCCACGCATTTACGGTAGGCGATACGCTCAAGGAAACCGAAACGGAAGCCAATCCTTTCGACCCTGCAAGCGAACTGTCGGTTACCCATGCGTTCTACCTATTGGAAAAAGATAAAGCCAAAGGATTGTACACACTGGATTATGCCGTGGAGTTTGATATGGCACCGTTTGTGGCCATGATAAAGAACATGATGACCGAGATGGGTAAATCTTTCGGGGTAGAGGATAGCAGCATTGCCAAGAAAAGTGCCGAGATTGACGATATCAATTTTGAAATGACCAACAACACCCAGTGGCTTTTTGATAGCAAGAGCACTTGGCCCATCAGCATGACTTTTGCCTCGAAAATTACTGGCACCGGCCAAGGGGAAAACAGGCTTAAGGTGCAGGAAAAAACCGTGGTGTTTAAGTAATTACTTACCGGAAATAATTTTCTGCCAGTCTTCCGTCAGCGACTTGGCTGGCGTTTCCACGATGCGGCCAATTTCGTTGCCGTTGGCATCCAAGTACACAAACGTAGGTACATATTTGATTGAAAACTGCTTGCCGAGGCCGCTAGGGTCGTGCTTGTTTTCATCTACCAACACCAGCAATACCTTGTCTTTGGGAAACCCCAGCCCATCCAATATTTTGTAAAAATGCGGCACCTCGCGCTTGCTGTCGCCGCACCAAGTGCCCATTACAATTACAATGCGGTAGTCTATGGTTTTGTCCACTTCCTTTAACGCAGCCAAGGCTTTCTTGGATACCTTATAGCCATCGTATTCCTTGGCAAACCAGTCGTATTGTTGCAGTTGCTCCCTGCTGCCGATGCCGGTAGGTGTATCTTGCGCATGTGCCATAAATGCCAATGATAGCGATAGGATGAGGAAATAGTTTTTCATAAAAACCGTTGTAGATGCCAAGTTAGAGGTTTTTGTTGATTGGTTAATCAGTTAACTGGTTAATCGGTACAGCTATTGTCAGCAATCAATAACGTTTTTCTCATGCTGATTAACCGATAAACACATCAACCGAAAACCTATCTTTGCCACATGGGCTTTTTAAGGAACACCGCAACGTTGATGACTGGCTCCGGATTGGCGCAGGTGCTCACGTTTGGGCTTACGGTACTGCTGGCCCGCTTCTTCTTCGCTGATGTGGATTTCGGGGTGCTGGCCCTGTTCTCCGCCACGCAAATGATAGTTTCCGTATTTGCCAATGGCCGTTACGATGTGGCCATTATGCTTCCTAAGGAACAGTATCAAGCCAAATCCCTGTTGTTGTTCAGTATGCAAATAGGGCTGGGTGTCTCTTTGGCCACATTGCTGTTGGTGGCATTGGTGGGTGGATATGTTTTAGAGTGGGCCAACATGCAGCAACTAGCCCCAGCATTGTGGCTACTGCCTTTGGCGGTGTGGTTGTCGTCGGTTTCGCAGCCGCTTACGGTATATCTCAACCGGGAGAAACGCTACCGTAATATTGCTTTATCCAAACTGGCCCAATCCATGGGCATGGGCGGCACCAGTTTGTTGCTAGGCTATTGTGGCTGGGGCAGCATGGGCCTCGTCTGGGGCTTTGTGGCCGGGCAGGTGCTTACCAATACGGTGTTATGGGGAGGCTACCTTTCTTATGATAGTTTAAGTAGCCTGTGGCAGAGTCGCTTCCACCGTTCCGCTGCTGCTAGGGAGTACGCTCACTTCCCGCGATACTCCACATGGTCGTCGTTGCTCAACAACGTTTCCAAGCATGTGCCCGTGTACTTGTTGCAATACTATTTCGGGGCTGGAGTGGTGGGGCAGTTCAGCATGAGCAACCGGGTGTTGGGCACTCCGGTGTTATTGGTATCGCAATCTTTTGGGCAGATATTTTACCAACATGCCGCCCAAAAACAACATGCCGCCGCTCAAGAGCTGCGCCCGTTGGTGGTAAAAACCGTGCGAAACCTGCTTTTGCTCGGCTTGTTGCCCATTTTGGTATTGGCCATATGGGGGCCGCAACTCTTTGCTTGGGTATTCGGCCCAGAGTGGTTGGAGGC
>CAYYZT010000388.1:0-3628 GCA_964476015.1 uncultured Chitinophaga sp. | reverse complement strand
CTGATGCTGGAACACCTGAAACTGGCCGAAAAGCTGGGCTATTTTGCCAAACTAAAGCAGAAACAGGCTTTTTTTTCGGATAGTTACTTCCAGAATTATAGCAATTGGGGACCTTTTAAGGAGTTCGCGAAGCGTATTCGTAGCAGTATTTAGCTCCATTCCTTGGGCTTACTCAGTATGAACCCTTTTGGAGTTACCACTTGTGAAGGAAGTTGACATGCGAGCAGTTTGTTTTTGCCTATCAAAAACGAGCCATTTGCAGTTATTTTGAGACTATGGCTGAATCTGTTTGGAGGAAAGGCTACTATTACGTTTTTCTTCAGCTTCTCGTAAATTGCCTTGATTGGTGGCACTAAATCAGAATCTCCAGATACGAGTATTGCCACATCAAATTTATCTAGCATGGCATCCATCAACATTTCTGTGGCAATATTCACATCCGTCATCTTTTCTTTATTCTCATACCACACATGATGACATCGTTTGCATTGGGCTTTATTGCTATTATACTGGCCATAATAAATGTCAATATCATCAAGTGTTCCTAGCGCGTCTAGATACGTACTCTGTCTTTTTTGTTTTGCAGGATCATTAGCTATTCTAGAAGTAAAATATTTACAGGATACTAAAAATTGGTTGCCCTTGACAAAAGAATTTCCTAAAGCCAAAACATCTAACCATTTAGTGTCATCGTAAGACTCTGTCATTCCAAAATACAAATTGAACCCATCAATATAAACTGCCACTCTTTCTTTATCCATTACACAATCTTTTTATCAATAAAGATGTGAAAATTCAACAAAAGACTGAACTTTTAGGAAACAATATGTATTTTTGTATTGAACATCCCTATAGATAGCATCTATAGGCCAATGCACCCTACTAGTAGGGTGCATTTATTTTTAGGCCTTGGTCGATTGTTCATCCCTCACCTTCAGTATATACACCACCAAAATGGCAATACCCATATAGTACAAGCTTCCCACTTTGTCGGTTTCTATCATGTCGCTCAACAGCAGGTTTACGTACACACATACCAAAGAAAGTAGTATGGTCATAATTACCTTGCGGTGCTGCGGGTTATGCGATTGGGCATAAGCTTTTTGCCCATAAAAGAAGATGGCGAGGCTGGTAATGAGGAAAATAGTGATACCCGGTATGCCCTGCTCCACCAACACCAAGAGAAAATAGTTGTGAACGGTCGATTTTTCGGGGTTGTCGCTCGTGTAAGTCTCGAAATCGCTAACCGTGTATTTTTGATAATATGGGTAAAAGTTTCCCGGCCCGAAGCCCGTGATGGGGCGATCGCCTATCATGTGCCCGGCAGCCACCCAACGGTACACGCGCTCCATGCTCGATACGTCTTGCAGGCTTACCGTGGCCTTTAGGTGGTCGCCAAAATCGGTATGGTAGATGGTTTTGGTATATTCCGGGGCAAAATCGAGGTAGTTGTTGTCGTTTACCATATAAACCAACACGCCCGCCACGGCCACCGTCCCGATGATTAAGACGTGGCGCAACAAATTCCAATGTATCAGCACATAACATACCGCCGCCGCGCCAATGGCCAGATAGCAAGCGCGGGTATAGGCCAAATATATCGCTACCAAATAGATTACCTTGCTCCATTGCAGGATGCGCCGTTTCCAAGTACCAGAGCGGTACCAACTGGCGGCCAGCCAAATGAAGGGGTAGAAAATGGTAATCATGCAGGCATAGGCCACGTGGTTGCGGTAGAAAGGCGAGAGGGTTTTGTTCACGTCCTCAAACGCAAACCCTATCATGGCGTAGCGCACCAAGATAATGAGCACCGTAGCCAGCATCGGCACAAAAATGTACCAAAAGAACTTGCGCACGTCCTTTTCTTCCTTGACAATCATGGCCGTAAGGATGACGAAAGTGGTATAGTACCAAACTTTGGAAAGCAGGTATTTAAAGCTTACCAGCGCGTTTTCCGATGGCATAATCAACAAAGCCATGATGAACAGGTGCACCAATAACAGCACTATTACGGGATGTTTGATGAACCTGAAATCCAACAGGTGCGGCCTGCCCAATATGGCGAGAAACGTGATGAACATAAGAGCCACCATCAGTATCTCGTCGGGCATATCAAGGCCCAGCGTACCGATGCGCAACTCCGTGGAGAGCGGCAGCGTAACCAGCATCAACCAATAGATAGAGCGGTAGTTGATGAACGCGATATAGCCGAACAACAGCACCACGGGCACGGCCAGGGCAAGGTATTGCTCCAGCGCAAACGCGCCCAGTATGCTGGCCAGCGATACCAACGCAAAGCCGGCAAACCACCACAGTTGATATGCAGGAACCTGCCTAGCCAGCATTACTTGCCAATTCGCGTTTGATGTATTGCATGCGGTCAATCAACAAAGCACCGGCAATGGCTAAAAACAGCGAGATAAGCGTAGTGCTCACGCAAATAACCCAACGCACGGGTTTAGCACGTTTCTCGGCAGGATAGCCTTGGTCAATAATGAGCATGGAAGTAAGCTCTTGTTGCAGGGCGGTGCGGTTTTGGTCGCGCAGGGTCTTGGTTTTGGTAAGGTCGGTCACGGCCCTTTCCTGGCGTTTCATCAAAATTTTGTACACCTCTACCATCTTGGCATCGTTGCCGCGCACCACGGGCAGGCCATCTATCGTACCGGCGCTTACTATTTCGATTTTGTACTCCTCTTTCAGTCTCGCCAGCGAATCGGCCAGCATCTGCACCTCGGCCTCTTTCTCCTTATAGGCGTTGCTAAACATATCGGCCACGCCTTTTTTGGTTTCCACCAAACTGCCGTTGCCCAGCTTATCAATCATCACGGCGGCCATATTCACCATTTCGGCGGCCAGCACGGGGTCGGTATCCAAAATGGTGAGCTCTATGGCCCCGTTTTCGGTTTTTAGTACGGAGTAGTTGTCCTTAAACTCCTCCGTTACCTTGTAACGCTTGTAGTTGGCAGCACTGGTATCGTAGCCGTAGTGGGTGGCCAGGTCGAAGTGGTTCACCATAAAATCAACCACGCCGCTGCTGGTGGCTATGGTAAGCAGGCGGTTCACGTCGTTTTTGGTGCCGAAGAAATCGGCCGCGAACTCGGTGCTGGTCTCGCTAAAAAGCACGGAACTTTCGGTGCGGGCGGGGTTGGTGGGGTAAAACACCACTTGCGACTTATAATACTCCGGCAGCAACAACGCCAGCAATACGCCGCCGATGGAAGCTATTATTACAAAAAGGATAATGGGCGTTTTCCATTTAATCAAAACCCGCAGGGCATCAATAAGATTATAGGATTTCTCCATGGAGGTTATGGTTTTTTCGTGTGCAAAAGTAGTTTTTTTAGTTGGGTTTGGTTGATTGGTTTATCTGTTAATCCGTTCATCAGTTGATCGGTAACTTATAGAAGCCTCGTTGAACTATTGGTTTTAATGTTTAGCGGATAAACAAATTAACCGATTAACAGATAAACCAATCAACCGCTCAACCTTTCCTCACCAGCCCCAACAACGCCTTCCCTTCAAAAACCCGCAGCACAAACGCCAGCGCGGTGCCGATTATTGAAAGCAGGGCCAGTTTTATTTTCCAATCCATCGATAGGTATGTCGAGCCATAGCCCAAAGCGAACAC
>CAYYZT010000387.1:0-3631 GCA_964476015.1 uncultured Chitinophaga sp. | reverse complement strand
AAATCGTTGGAAACCTACTGGGGCGCCATCCAAAACCTGCGCACCTACGGCAAAAACTACTCCCTTGCCGATGCCGAAAAAAGCGTGGCCCTGCTGCACGAATACGATTTAAAAAGCAAAGGCGTGGACTACACGGGGGATGAGGGCGATTTGCTGAGGGAATTAGTGTTTAGGCTGATGAATTGATTTTTTTGTCTGTATTATGTGTCAGCCAAGATGCTTAAGACCGTAGGGGTTGTTTTGGCTTACGCCAATAAGCATTGTTGTCAGCACTACTGGTAAGTATTGCTAAGGAATTAAAAACACGCTACTTAAAACGGTGTCCACCGAAATAAAAACTCATGCGGTACCGGCTATAACACCAGACATAGCTGCCATGTAATAATTAGCCGCATACACCCCAAGCAAGACCAACAAAGGGTTACTCGGCTTTTGGTCGTACCCTATTTCGTAATGGTAGGTGAATTTACTCCAATTGAAATTAGGATTGAACTGCATCAATCTTTCAAGTTCCGTGTTTTCCAAAACATATTTGTTGTGGAGGGCTCCGATAGCCCTGAGCACAAACTCGTTGCCGTCTTTAAAGGAAATGACAATATTACCTCTCCAATTCATTTTCATATTGGCAACCTCGCTCCCTTTGTGGAAAACATCGAGGCTGGTGCCGAAAAAACCCGACGGTTTTATCTCGTAAGATTCCGAATCCGGTAAAACCAACTCTGCTTGGTAAGAGAACAAGCCGTTGTATCTCAATTGTCCTAGCTTTTGGTTGCCATCGCTTAACTCAAATGTCTTGCGGTCCGTGGATTCGATGCGCATAGCGGTTGTATGGTTGGTGTACAAATTAAAATTACAAAAAAACAACGAAAAGAAATTACCAAGAATATGTGATTAGAAAACAGATATAGCTGCCCAAGTTTCCTCGTGTTTTATGCGGCATCACTTGCGAAAGTTACTGTTTGCATGTATATGGAACTTAGTGCCAACTCAAAACCATATAGATAGCAACACATAAGCCCATCTTCGCACCCACACCAACAAGCCAACGCAAACACTTTCTCGTTTCAAACCAGACTCATGGCATAACGGCCCGCTTCTGCCTCTCAATTTTGAATTTTCAATTTTCAATTTTTAATTGGTTAAACGGTTATCCACACCCGTGCAAACCAAATCGGAAAATATGCGGTTTATGTGGTAAATTTGCACCCGTAAACGCAAAATCCCCTTCTTTGTGAAATACCGCCTGAACAGTACCGATAGGTTTGTGAACCGCCACATTGGCCCCGATGCCCATGAAACCCGTGAAATGCTCGATGCCATTGGCGTAGATAGCCTGGAAACCCTCATCAACGAAACCGTGCCGGCCAACATCCGCCTCAACCGCGAGCTGAACCTGCCCGCGCCGCTTACCGAATATGAGTACCTGCGCGAACTGAAGCAAACGGCGGCGCAGAACAAAGTATTCCGTAGCTATATCGGGCTAGGGTATTTCAACACGATTACCCCGAACGTGATTTTGCGCAACGTGTTCGAAAACCCGGGTTGGTACACCCAATACACCCCTTACCAAGCCGAGATTGCACAGGGCCGCTTGGAGGCGTTGCTGAACTACCAGACCATGGTAAGCGACCTTACGGGCCTGCCGATTGCCAATGCATCCTTGCTGGACGAGGGCACCGCCGCCGCTGAGGCCATGACCATGTTGTACGGCTCCCGCATGAAGGCCAAGGCCAACGCCGAGACTTTCTTGGTGAGCAAAAACGCCCTGCCACAAACCATCGATTTGCTCAAGAGCCGTGCCCTGCCGCTGGATTTGACGATTGAGGTGGTGGATGAAAACAACATCGACTTTGCCGAAAACGTGTTCGGTATCCTGTTACAATATCCCGATGCCAACGGCTCGGTAAACGATTATAAAGCATTGGTTGCCAAAGCCCACGCCAACAACGTGTTTGTGGTAATGGCTACCGATTTGCTGGCCTTGACTTTGCTGGCCTCCCCCGGCGAATTGGGTGCAGACGTAGCAGTGGGCAACAGCCAACGCTTCGGCGTGCCGATGGGCTTCGGAGGCCCGCATGCGGCGTTTTTTGCTTGTAAGGACGAGTATAAACGCCAGATTCCGGGCCGCATCATTGGCGTATCCATCGATGCCAACGGCAACCGCGCCCTGCGCATGGCCCTACAAACCCGTGAGCAGCACATCCGCCGCGAAAAGGCTACCTCCAACATTTGCACCGCACAGGCCCTATTGGCCATTATGGCCAGTATGTATGGCGTGTACCACGGTCCGGATGGCCTGAAAGCCATTGCCACCCGCTTGCACCACCAAACCGTGATACTGAGCATGGCATTGGGCTGCATGGAGTACAAGCGTACCAACGAACACTTCTTTGATACGATTACGTTTGATTTGGGCACTGATGCCGTTACCTTGGAGAAAATCCAGTGGCTGGCTTTGGAGGCGGGCATCAACTTCCGCTACCACGGCAGTTTGGTAAGCATCTCCATGGACGAGACCACCTTACCTAGCGACGTAAAAGACATTATCGGTGTATTCGCCAAAGCCAAGGGCCACAACCCCGAGGACTATGCCTTTAGCACGGGCGACGAAAACGATACCGAAGCAGAGCCGGTGAAAGGCCGCCTGCCCGAGGGCCTGATACGTACCAGCGAATACCTCACGCACCCCATCTTCAACCATCACCATAGCGAAAGCTTGATGATGCGTTATATTAAGGGCTTGGAAAACAAGGATTTGTCGCTTACCCATGCGATGATTCCATTGGGCTCTTGCACCATGAAACTGAATGCCGCCACGGAACTGAAACCCGTGAGCTGGCCAGAGTTAGGCGGCATACACCCGTTTGTGCCTGCCGACCAAGTGAAGGGCTACAAGCATATCATTGCCGAACTGGAAAACTTCCTGAGCGAGATTACCGGCTTTGCCGCTACCAGCCTACAGCCCAACAGTGGCGCGCAGGGCGAGTATGCGGGCCTGTTGGTTATCCGTGCCTATCAAAAAGATAAGGGCGAAGCCCACCGCAATATCGTACTCATCCCTTCATCGGCCCACGGCACCAACCCAGCCAGTGCCGTAATGGCCGGTTTGGAAGTGGTAGTGGTGAAGTGCGACGACGATGGCTCCATCAATCTGGAAGACCTTACAAACAAGGCACAACAATACAAAGACAGCCTGAGCTGCCTGATGATTACCTACCCGAGCACCTATGGCGTGTTCGACGAGACGGCCGTACAGATTTGTGAACTGATACACGCCAACGGCGGCCAGGTGTATATGGACGGCGCGAACATGAACGCCCAAGTGGGCCTCACCAACCCCGGCATCATCGGGTCGGTGATTCCCAGCTCGCCGTTTTTGGTGAATGATCTGTTGGCGGGCGCGGATTTCGAGAAGGCGCGCGTGGTCGTTGAGTTTGGCCCCGGCACCGGGGTGTTTACGGACGAGATCATGGCGCGCTTGCACCCGGATGCGAAGTTCCTGTGCATCGAGCTGATGGAGACGTTTATCGACACGCTGAAGGCGCGCTTCACCGAGGTGTTCCTCACCCGGACCCGTGACGAGTGGTGCGCCGAGCTGGAGGGCACCGACGTGTGCTTCGCGCCCGTGCTG
>CAYYZT010000386.1:2189-3651 GCA_964476015.1 uncultured Chitinophaga sp. | reverse complement strand
CAACCTACAGCACCATAACCTGTTTTTCGATGCCTCGTTCGAGCAGTTTGGCGATGAGATATATACTGCCCCCCGTTGGCCGCAGCAGCCCTTGTTCTATGTTTGCGCCCCGTCCGTTACCGATGCCACGGTGGCACCCGAGGGCAAAGAGAATTTGTTTATCCTCATTCCCCTGGCACCTGGCTTGGAGGATACCGAAACACTGCGCGAAAAGTGCTACCAGCAAGTCATGGCGCGTATAGAGCGCATCACGGGCCAAGCCATATTGCCGCATGTGGTTTATGAAAAGAGCTTTGCCATCAACGATTTCAAGGAGCGGTACAACTCGTTTAAGGGCAATGCTTACGGCTTGGCCAATACCTTGATGCAGACGGCCATTTTCAAGCCCAAGATGAAGAGCAAAAAGGTAAGCAACCTGTATTATGCGGGCCAACTTACAGTGCCGGGGCCGGGCGTGCCGCCTTCCATTATTTCAGGCCATATAGTGGCCGAAGAAATCGATAAGAACCTTAAACAATAATCAAACGGCAGTGTTATAGCGATATGATGGACCTGTATAACCATACCAGCGTTTGTTGCAGCGAAGTGGTGATGAAAGCATACAGCACTTCGTTTAGTTTGGGCACCAAGATGTTGCACCAAAAGTTTCGGACGCCCATTTATGCCATTTATGGCTTTGTAAGGCTGGCCGATGAAATTGTGGATACCTTCCACCAACACGACAAGCGGAAGCTGTTGCAACAGTTCAGGGCCGATACCGATATGGCCCTGAAAGAACGCATCAGCCTCAATCCCGTTATCCATGCTTTTCAAGAAACCGTACACCAATATGGCATCGACTATAAACTGATAGATGCCTTTTTGGTAAGCATGGAAATGGACTTGGAACAAGTGCAGTATAATCAGCCCAAATACAACGAATACATTTACGGTTCGGCAGAGGTGGTAGGGTTGATGTGCCTCCGTGTTTTCTGCGAAAACGATAAATACCTGTACGCCAAGCTAGTACCGGCCGCGAAAAAGCTGGGTGCGGCATTCCAAAAAGTAAACTTCCTGCGCGATATGCAGAGCGATTATGTGGAGCGGGGCAGGATGTATTTTCCGGGGGTAAATTTTACCGCCTTCAACCCCCAGGTAAAACAAGAAATAGAAGCCGACATTGAGCGCGATTTCCGTGCCGCCAAGGAAGGTATCAAGCAGTTGCCCAGCGGCGCACGCTTAGGCGTGTACGTGGCCTATCGCTATTATTGGTCGCTCTTTTGCAAAATACGCTCTGCATCCGTTCAGCACGTTATGGACGAGCGCATCCGCGTGTCGTCGCCCATCAAATGCTATCTTTTCTTGCAGAGCTACCTGCAAAATACCTTGGGTATTATTTGATTGCCCATACAGTTAGTTGATAAATATCACCACTGTTAATATGATGGTTTGCCGTAACTTTAAGTTATCAAAAGGCAACCGT
>CAYYZT010000386.1:0-2179 GCA_964476015.1 uncultured Chitinophaga sp. | reverse complement strand
AACCGTTATGCGCCCTCCTTTATCCATTTTGCTGCTGCGCGTGTTGATGGCACTGGTATGGATAGGAAACGGTCTTTTTTGTAAAGTATTGGGCTGGGTGCCGCGCCACCAACAAATTGTGGCCGAAATATTGGGTGACCAATATGCGCCCACGCTTATCCAACTTATCGGTTTTGCCGAGATAGGTATGGCTCTGTGGATATTGAGCGGCCTTTGGCCACGCCTCAACGTGGCGGTGCAGGTGGCTGTTGTTGCGGCCATGAACATCTTGGAGGCGTTGCTGGTGCCGGAGCTATTGTTTTGGGGTAGGCTAAACGCACTTTTTGCCACTGGTTTTATATTGCTGATAATAGCAGGCGAGTATTACCGTACACGTTCAAACCGCCCGTATGTCGTTTCTTAAGAACCATCCCTTCGCCGTGTCGGCTTATTTCAAACGCTCCACGGTGCTCACGTTTGCCGTGCCCAAGGAGCGGCTGGATCATTTGATTCCGGAATGCCTGCAACTGGATACGTTTCAAGATAAATGGGCTTTTGTGGCCGTTGCTATGGTGCAGACGGAAAATTTGCGGCCCAAGGGCTTTCCGACATTTATGGGCAGCGATTTCTTTTTAATCGGGTACCGCATTTTCGTGAAGTATATAGATAATCGGGGCAAACGCTTGCGGGGATTGTACATCATCAAATCAGAAACGGATCAAAAGCGGATGGAGGTACAGGGCAACATTTTTACCCACTATAACTATACTACCATCGATATTGCACAGGTCGATAACGGGCAAACCCATCTGGTAAAATCAACCCGATCAAACTTTGAAATAGAATGGCAACGCTTTTTTGGGCCAGACGAGGCCATGCCGCCGGGCTCGCCATTCAACGATTGGGCAGATGCCCGCAGGTTTTCCGGGCCCTTACCATTTACCTTTACTTACAACAAACCCAGCAGTGAGGTATTGATTATTGAAGGGGTGCGCCAAAATTGGAAACCGCAGCCCATACAGGTAAACAAGCACCACATCGGTTTTTTGCAGCAGCTTGGCTTGGCCGATGCCCAACTGGCCAGTGCCTTTGTGGTGGAAGACACGCCCTATTATTGGAAAAAGGGGAGGGTAGAGGTATGGAAACCGTAAGGGGGCCATTGCAAGGCGTGGGCAACGTGGTGCGGTTCAACTGGCACTTTTATGTGTTGGCTGTGGCTGCCGTGGCAGGGTTGGGTTTGATGGCTCTTAGTGTAGAGGGTATATTGGCCTTGCTGTGTTGGATTGCGGCAACGGGTATTGTGGTGCTTACCACGGTTTCTTTATGGGTAACGTATTGGGTGTACGATTTATCGAACCTGTATGGCTTGGGTTGGCTGCCCGAAAACCTCGTTCCCGATAGTGGAACAATAGTGAATATCCATGCCGGGTTTGACGAAACGAGCGGGCTGCTGCACCGCAAGTATCCTACTGCGCAGTTGGTGGTGCTCGATTTTTACGACCCCGCCAAGCACACCGAAGTTTCCCTCCAACGGGCACGAAAGGCCTATCCGCCCTATCCGGGTACTTTGCAAACAGTTACGGCACAACTGCCCTTGGCCGATGCTTCGGTAGATGTATGTTTCGCCATACTGGCCGCCCACGAAGTACGAGATGAAATAGAACGGATTGCCTTCTTTAAGGAAATGCACCGTGTATTGAAGCCCGAGGGTAGGGTAGTGGTAACGGAGCATTTGCGCGATACGGCCAACTTTGCGGCATATAACCTTGGCGCGTTCCATTTCCACGCCAAGCCTGTTTGGCTTCGGGCATTTGCCGCTTCTGGCTTTATCGTAGGCCAAGAAACCAAGATTACACCGTTTATCTCCACCTTTATCCTCCGCAAACATGGAACTGCATCTTAACATCATCGGCATCCTGCTCGTGGTGCTGGCGTTGGTACACGTTATCTTTCCCCGTTATTTCGATTGGAAGATACAGTTGGGCGGCCTCAGCCTTGTCAACCGCCAAATGATGTACGTACACACGTTTTTTATAGGCTTGATGGTACTGCTGATGGGCGTATTGTGCATCACCTCGGCTGCGGAACTGATACACACACCATTGGGCAGAAAGATTAGCCTCGGCCTGTTTGTTTTTTGGTTGGCTAGGTTAGTTGTCCAGTTTTTCGGCTACTCATCCGAACTATGGAAAGGCTTGCC
>CAYYZT010000385.1:0-3652 GCA_964476015.1 uncultured Chitinophaga sp. | reverse complement strand
TTGCAGCAACAACATGCGTTTTACGTCGGCATGGTTGATGATAAGGGTCTGGGGCAGGTTCACATCCTTGTTGCTCACGGGGCGGCCCTGTGGGCGCTCATTGGCATATTGGAGCGAGGCATAGTAGGCGGCAGAGGCCAACCCGGTGGAGATTTGCCCCACGCCGATGCGGGCCTCGTTCATCATACGGAACATATAGTTGAGGCCCTTGTTGGGCTCACCCACCAGCCAGCCTCGGCACTCGCCAGCCTCGCCGGCCATAATATGGGCAATAGGCGCGCCCTTGATGCCCATTTTGCCATAGGCACCGGCAGTGGTTACGTTGTTAAATACCTGCTCGCCGTTCTCCAAACGGTACTTGGGTACCACGAACAGCGAGATACCCTTTACGCCTGCCGGGGCACCGTCAATCCGTGCCAAGTATAGGTGTACAATGTTGTCCACCGCATCGTGGTCGCCCCCGGAGATGAATATCTTCTGGCCTTTTATCTTGTAATAGCCGCCATCTGTTGGGGTGGCCGTGCTGGTAATGTCGGAAAGGGAGCTGCCCGCCTGCGGCTCGGTAAGGGCCATGGTGCCCTGCCATTTGCCTGCCCACATGTTCTCCAAATACGTTGCTTTAAGTTCCTCATTGCCAAACACATCTATCAGGTTGGCTGAACCTGCGGTTAAATACGGGAACGCCGCCGCCGCCGTGTTGGCCGCATGGAAAACCAATGCTGCCATGTTGAACAATACATAGGGCATCTGTTGGCCGCCGCTCTCAAAAGGCTTGGGGGCGTTTATCCAGCCGCCCTCGCCAAAGGCCGCCATTATCTCGCGCATTTTAGGGTGTACGGTAATGGTGCCGTTTTCGAACTTTGGCTTGTGTTTATCCATTTCCTCATAAAGGGGGTACAACAGCGAGTCGCCGATCTGTTTGGCCGCATCCAGCGTCATTTCGAAGGTGTCCCGGTTATGTTCTTTGTAGTAGTCGAGCTTGGTAAGCTCCAACCCGTTGAACACGTCGAAAATCAAATAGCGCAGGTTGCGCATGCTGATGTATTGTTTGGCCATTTTAACGAGGATTTTTTCGGATATTTTGAATCAGGTTCAATTATAGCAAAAATAGCCGCAAAAATGCCTCACTATAGCTCAAATATGTCTCAAAACGGGCGTTTTTATCATAAAAATGCCGCAAAAAAAAGCTCAAAATGGTATCTTTGCGGCTATGTTGCAGAGCAAACTCGAAAAAATAGCCTCGTTTGACCCTAATGGTGTAGGACAGCAGGAATTGAACATATATGGATTGCCTTTTACGTTCGAAGAGTCAGACATAGTGCTGTTTCCGGTACCTTTCGAGGTGACAACTTCCTACGGCGGCGGCACTATCAATGGCCCCGAGGCTATTATGGAAGCCAGCTATCAAGTGGACCTGTACGACCACGACTCTCCGGATACTTGGAAACGTGGGCTTTTCATGGTGGAAGAATCCGAGCACTGGAAACAAATAAGCCATAAGTATAAAGTGGAGGCCCAAATGCTTATCCACGAACAATCCATGGGCAAGGACGTGCTGGAACATCCCGAACTGCTCCGTACCCTGCACGACATTAACCAAACCTGTGCCAAGCTGCACCAATGGGTGTACGAGCAAACGCTCGACCTGCTTAGGCAGGGCAAAAAAGTGGGCCTAGTGGGCGGCGACCACAGTACGCCGCTGGGCTATATGAAGGCTTTGGGCGAAATACATGGCAGTTTCGCCATCTTGCAAATTGATGCCCATGCCGACCTTAGGGATGCCTATGAGGGCTTTGAATACAGCCATGCTTCCATCATGACCAACGCCCTAAAACTGGAGCATGTGGAGAAGCTGGTGCAACTGGGCATCAGGGATATTTGCCAAGAAGAGGTGGACGTGATAAACAACAGCAACGGCCGCGTAAAAACCTTCTTCGATTGGGACCTAAAACGCCGCCAATATGCCGGCGAAACCTGGGCCGGGCTTTGCCGCGAAATCATCGATGCCTTGCCACAAAAGGTCTATATCAGTTTCGATATTGATGGGCTCGACCCGAAGCTTTGCCCCAATACCGGCACACCCGTATCCGGCGGTTTTGAAACGGAACAGGTATATTTCCTCTTCAAACTTTTAAAGGAGAGCGGCAAGGAAATTATCGGTTTCGATTTGAACGAGGTTTCGCCCGGTGAGGACGAGTGGGATGCCAACGTGGGCGCCAGGGTATTGTTTAAGTTGTGCGGACTGGTGTAGTTTTAAATATGAGGTAGGAAATGTGAAATAGGAAAAAGGGGGTTTGTTTCAATATTTCACATCCCTCTTTTCATATTTTTCTTTTCCCTTCCAATATCCTGTCTTTGTCTTGCATATCCTTTACCAATTCCACTTCGTAGCCTACCTCGGTAAATAGATGGGCAATTTCGTAGGCAAATACGGGGTTTAGTTCTAGAAACACGTAAGCGGGTTTTGCCATGTCGGCATATTCGGCCAGGTTTTTATAGAATACCAACACATCGTCGCCTGCTGGAAACAATGCCAGATGGGGTTCGTGGTTCAGCACCTGCACGGTCATTTCCTGGGCTTCCTGATGTGCTATATATGGCGGGTTGCTTACCAAAATATCGGGCGTTATCCATTGCTGCCAAAGGGTATGCTCCAAAAAGTTGCCCTGTACAAAATGTACCGAAGCGCCCAGCGCCGCCGCGTTCCATTTGGCCACGGCCAATGCCTCGGATGACACATCGAGCGTATATACCTCCCAATTGGGCTTTTTAAGTTGCAAGGTAATGGGTATGCAGCCGCTGCCGGTGCCTACATCCAGCACCTTGTAAGTGGCATTATCCCTAAAAAAAGTGCCCAGTATGCGCTCTACCAATTCCTCGGTCTCGGGCCGTGGAATCAATACCTCCGGCCCCACGCGAAACTGATAGCCGAAAAAGTGTGCCACCTCGGTTACGTATTGCAGCGGCTCGCCTTGGGCCAAGCGGGCAAGCTGGTGGTCTAGCAGTATTTGTTCTTCGCTTGTTAAAGGTTTGTGCAGCCTAAGCTGTAGGGTGGTTCGGTTTAGTTTTAGCGAATCTTCCAGCAGCCATTGTACCACGTTCGACGCTTCCCTTTCATCATAAATATCCGTTAAACGCTTGCGAGCATCCAACCACCACTGTTGTAACACCATTAGGCAAAGGTACTCGAAAATGCATAGCAGCCAAAAACACCATATGATACCACCTTTTTAGGTTATTAACATACTAAAACAGCCCTGTTACGGTTTGCATCCTTAAATTTGTCTTTCACACCCACCTAAGCCCATGAAACTCCACACTTTTTTTGCCCTAAGTTTTTTGTTGTTGTTAAGTGCCTGTGGCAGCTACAAACCATGGTATGCCGAAAAATATAAGGATTGGGATGCCCACCAAATGCCCACGGAAAAACCTGCGTTCAGCTTTTTCCTGATAGGGGATGCGGGCAAGCCAAATTTGCAAGAGCAAGAGCCTAGCTTGTTTTTGCTCAACAAACATCTATTGCAGGCCGATAAGAATAGCATGGTAGTGTTTATGGGCGATAATATTTACGAAACGGGGATGCCTGCACTTAACCACGACAACCGGCCTAAGGCAGAAGCCCGACTGTATGAATCGGTAAAGGCGGTACAGG
>CAYYZT010000384.1:0-3654 GCA_964476015.1 uncultured Chitinophaga sp. | reverse complement strand
GCCGTCAATAAACGAGGTAATGCGCCAACTGTCTTCCAATATTTTGTTGGTCACGCTCTGTATATTCACGTCTACAGGCTCGTCATCATCGTCTTTGTTGCAGGCCGGGGCCACCAATATGGCAGCGGCCATAGCAAGTGCCCACAAGGTTTTTGAATAGTTCATCGGTATCGTTTTAATAGTGAACGAAATAAAATGCCCTAAACCCATGGCAATACACGTGCCAAAACCAGTGTTTTCCATTGCCATAATACGGATGGGTTATTGCCGTTATAGCCACAAACCCTTGCCAATGCCCTTCCCACGTGCTATCTGGTGTATTGCCATAACCGTTATCTTATTGGCCTCCTGCGGAAAAGATAAGAACGAACCGGAAGCAGTAGTGGGCCGCTTTACCGCCCACCGCACCTGCACCGTAACCACGGTGCCCAGCGACTTGGGCATCGATACGTTTTATACCAACTACCTCAACTGCTCGGGCATAGCCATAGTGGCCCCAGTGGGTGTAGCGGCCGGGGCACTTTATAAGGCCGATAGTATCATCGCCTTTATGCTGGATGGCTTGGGCCCCGTTCGCGACGAATTGATGCGCAACGGGGTGTACCATGTGCTATACCCCGTGGGCATGACCCCGAACGACATGCCCGAAAAGCAGGGTGAGCCACGTGCCTATGGCCCGGCCAGCTTTATACCGCACAAGCAAATGAGCATTACCAGCGTGGCCAACCTGCTATGCTATCCTGCGCCCGACAACCGCAGCGGCAACGACTGTGAACTGGTACATGAGTTTGGCCACAACTTGCACGTGCATGGGCTTAGCAAGGTGTATCCCCATTTTGATGCGGAGCTTGAAACGGCCTACCAAAATGCGCTGGCGCAAAGCCTGTGGGATAGCACCTATGTAAAAGCCGATGCCCTGCACTATTTTGAGGAGGGCATGCAAATATGGTATGGCGTAAACAGGCCAGGGCCGGTGGGCGGCAACGGCCACTCCAACCACATCGGCACCCGCGAACAGTTGCATAGCTATGATGCTACGCTGTATGGCTTGCTCGATAAATACTTGAACAAGAGGGAGGATATTCCCGTGTGTTTTAGGTAAATTCAGTGCCTTTACTGGCTTCGGTGGTGCCGCCCAATTTGGTACAGTGAGGCACTCCATCGCTTACGTATTGTGCAGGCTGGTGCAAATTTGTAATTTTCGACCACTGAAAATTCCTTAAAAAGAAAGAGCATGTCCAAAAAAACATTGTTGCCGGAAGAGCAGGCAGAGTTGTTGAAAGTATTGAAAGCCCGCTTTGATAAACATAAAAACAGGCACAAGGGAATTGATTGGGAAAAGGTATTGGCGAAGCTAGAGGCCCACCCGGCAAAACTTTGGTCGTTAAACGAAATGGAGCAATCAGGTGGCGAACCTGATGTAGTGGGGCATGACAAAAACACGGGCGAATACGTTTTCTACGATTGCGCAGCCGAAAGCCCCAAAGGCCGCCGAAGCACTTGTTACGACCATGAAGCCCTAGCGGCCAGAAAAGAAAACAAGCCCCAAGACAGTGCCCTCAATATGGCCGAAACCATGGGCATAGATATATTGACCGAAACAGAATATCGCAAACTGCAACAGCTCGGCGAGTTTGACCTCAAAACTTCCAGTTGGGTAAAAACACCAGCCGAAATTAGAAAGCTGGACGGTGCCCTCTTTTGCGACCGCCGATACAACACGGTATTTCTATACCACAACGGGGCACAATCGTACTACGCCGCTCGTGGTTTTAGGGGTTCGTTAAGGGTTTAGACGTTAACAGTCCAACGCTACCTGCCAGCGGTTGTTGTCGTCCAATATGTAACAAAGGCCATTGCTCATTTCGCGTACCTCGCGGCCTACGGCGTTTTTACTGGTTTTTATTTCGGTTATGCGCGCGCCGCCGTTTTCGCGGGTTAGGTAAAGCGCAAGGGCACCCACGGTAGGCTCTACGTCGCCCAGCCACTGGTCGTCATATTCTTTGGCAAATGCACGGCTCATCGGTTAAGGTTTTGGTTTGTAATAATAGCTCATAGAATGTGCCAAACCCGTGATGGATACGCCAAAAAAAAGCACCGGCAGCTATCGTTGCCCTTTCCAAACCCAAGCACCTTTGTTGTTGACGTATCCGATAGTTTGCCCGCTTTCTACCCAAGCAAGCCCGTTTACAAATATGCCGCTGCGGTTAAAGTTGTGCGGCACTATGGTTGCACCCGTTTTATCAATAAAGCCCCAATAGGCATAATCCTTCTCTACACAGGCCAGTCCCTCGCCAAAAGGCCGGGCACCGGTATATTGGGGTGCCACTACCATTTTGCCGGTTTTATCAATAAACCCCCATTTCTCGTTTATGCGCACGGGGGCTAGGCCATTGTTGAACTCGCCCACGCGCTCAAACTCTTGGCCGATGGTTTGTTTGCCCGTTTTGTCGATAAATATCCATTTGCCTGGGGCGGTACTTACCGGCCACAGGCCCTCGCCGCCTTGCTGGGCATCCCTATATATTGGTTCTATAACCCACTGGCCAGTTTTATCAATATAGCCCCACTTACCTGCTTTTTGGGCGTGTGCAAGGCCATCTTTAAAATCGTAGCTTAGTTGGTATTGTGGGGCAATTACCACCTTCCCTGTCTTATCAATATAGCCCCACTTGCCGCTTTGCTGCACCCTAGCCAAGCCCTCGCTAAATTTATCGGCAGCGGTATATTGCGCCGGTATTACCATAGTACCTTTGCTATCGATATAACCCCACTTGGCATCGAAAACGCTGGTACCAATGCCCACGGCACACAGCCCATCGGCACAGCCCGCAGCAGAAATATACTGCGGTTTTATCACCACTTGGCCCTGCTGGTTGATGTAGCCCCACTTGCCGTTTTCGAAAATAGGGTACAGCGAGCCGTCAGTTGACGGTGCGGATAGTGAAAACAACATGAGCAAAGAAAACAGATATGCCATTGCGCTTTTTTTTGGTACCTGATAAAAGTACCCAGTTGCGGGTAGCGCACCAATACCGAGTTACCCGTATATTGCCTTGCGCTTGCGGGGCGTTTTAAAGGTTTGCCCCGTCAGTTACAGGAAAGGCAGTGCTTTTACTTATATTGTTCCCAAACCCCGAGGCATGAAAGCGAGAATGATATGGGCCAACTTCAGTGTTAAAGATGCCGAGCGCACCCGCCAGTTTTATACCCAACTGGGCTTCGCCCCCAATGGCCCCAACAACTACCCCAAACTGGCCAGCTTTCTGTTTGGCGATAACGGTTTTGTGATACACTTTTTTGAGCAGGGCGGGCAAATAGGCGAATACCTGCCCGTAGGGAAAACCGGCGAGGTAATGTTCACCCTCTCTGCCGACACTGCCGAGGAGGTAAACGAATGGAGCGACCGCGTAAAAGCCGCCGGCGGCACCTTAGTGAAAGCACCCACCCACGACAACACCAACCACTACGGCTTCACCTTTGCCGACCCGGACGGGCACCAGTTTAATGTGCTGCTGGTGGCGGGGATGTGAGGGAAGCTGTCATTTCAAGCGATAGCCTACGCACACTAGCGGGGCTAAACATTTACCCCGAAAAGATAGCCCACCAAGGCCGATAGCACCATGGCGATAGTGCCCCAAACGGTAATGCGGA
>CAYYZT010000383.1:2022-3655 GCA_964476015.1 uncultured Chitinophaga sp. | reverse complement strand
GAGCCGCCGCTACAGGTAATGTTCCACCTGGAGGTGTCGGGGCAATTGCTAAACTATACCGTGCCGGTATTGTACAAGTTTACCGAGCCATCGAAAGGCGAGATATATCGCAATATTGCCATTACGCCCCCGGTTACGGCCAATTTGCAGGATAAAGTGTTGGTTTTTGCCGATAACAAAGCCAAAAAAGTAGGCGTTGCCGTAAAGGCTTGGGTGGCCAACTTGGAAGGCGACGTAAAGCTGAAACTGCCCCCGGGCTGGACATCCGTGCCCGCCAACCAGCCCATAAAATTGGGTGCCAAAGGTGCCGAAACGGTGGTGGAGTTCGAGGTGTTGCCGCCGCCCGGTGAGAGCCACGGTGAGCTGGAGGCCATAGTGCAGGTACCTACGGGCATTTTCAACGTAAGTGCCACGGTAATCGACTATCCGCACATCCCGAGGTTGGTGGTGTTTCCGCGCGCCACGGCCAAACTGGTAAGGCTTGATTTGAAGATGAAGGGCCAGAAACTGGGCTACATTGCCGGGGCGGGCGACGAGGTGCCCGCCAGCCTGCAACAAATAGGCTACCAAGTAACCCAGTTGCAAGACCAAGACCTCACCCTATCGCAACTGAAAGGCTATGATGCGATTATTCTGGGCGTTCGCGCCCTCAACACCATCGAGGGGCTTAAATTCCAGATGCCCGTGCTGTTGGAGTATGTGCAGGCGGGCGGTACGGTGGTGGTGCAATACAACACCAACCACCGCCTCGTAACCAACGATTTTGCGCCGTACCCTATTACGCTCTCTCGGCAGCGAGTAACGGAGGAGGATGCGCTGGTGCATATCCTCGACCCGAAACACCCCGTGCTGAACACTCCTAACAAGATAACCGATAAGGATTTTAACCATTGGGTACAGGAACGCGGGCTGTATTTCCCGAGCGAGTGGGCCTCGCAATACACCGCCCTGCTATCGTGCAACGATGCCGACGAGGCCGCCTGTTCCGGTAGCCTGTTGGTGGCACCATATGGCAAGGGCTGGTTTGTGTACACGGGCCTGTCGTTCTTTAGGCAACTGCCAGCGGGCGTACCGGGGGCGTATAGGCTTTTTGCCAATTTGATTTCGTTGGGAAAGGAATAGGCCAATTTGAAAGTGTGGCAATTTGAAAATGCCCAGTTTGATTTCGTGGAAGGAATGATTAATCTAAACACAAGGAACACTAAGAAGGCACAAAGAGCACAAAACACCTTAGTGACCTTCGTATATAACCTTTGTGGCCTTTGTGTTTAAAACAATAATGCATAATGCAAGAAGAAAAAGAACCGACCTATAACTGGCCCATGCTGTATGCCGCCGTGCTGGCGTTTTTGCTGGCGCAGATAGGTGTTTTCTGGTGGCTTACAAACCTGTGGGAATGAATGTAATCGACTGGATGGTGCTGGGGGGTACCTTATTGTTTATAGTAATTTACGGGGCTTGGAAAACCCGTGGCAGCACCAATATGGAAAGCTACCTGCGCGGCGATAGCAGCCTCAAGTGGTGGACCATCGGCCTGTCCGTAATGGCCACACAGGCCAGTGCCATCACGTTCCTCTCCACGCCCGGGCAGGCATACGAGTCGGGCATGGGCTTCGTGCAGTTCTATTTTGGG
>CAYYZT010000383.1:0-2012 GCA_964476015.1 uncultured Chitinophaga sp. | reverse complement strand
CACTGGCCATGATAGCCATTTGCGTGTTCTTCATCCCGATCTACTATAAACTTAAGGTTTACACCGCCTACGAGTTTCTTGAGGGCCGTTTCGATTTAAAGACCCGCACCATCACCGCCCTCCTTTTCCTGGTACAGCGCGGGCTGGCGGCGGGCATCACCATTTATGCGCCTGCCATTATCCTTTCGCAAATATTTGGCTGGCCGCTCATTTACCTCAACATATTGCTAGGCTTTTCGGTGGTCATCTATACCGTTTCGGGCGGTACCAAGGCCGTAAGCGTTACCCAAAAACAGCAGATGTTCGTCATTTTTGCGGGCATGGTGGCGGCGTTTGCCATATTGCTCCACAAGTTGCCGGGCAACTTCGGCACGCTTATGGAAGCCGCTGGCGAACTGGGTAAAATGGAAATGGTAAAAACCGATTTCGCCCTAAACGACCGCTACAACATATACGCCGGGCTTATCGGAGGCTTCTTTTTGGCCCTGTCTTATTTCGGGACGGACCAAAGCCAGGTGTCGCGCTATCTTTCAGGCAAAAGCATTGCCGAAATGCGGCTAGGGCTGTTGTTCAACGGCATTTTTAAAATACCGATGCAGTTCTTTATCCTGCTCACGGGTATTTTGGTGTTTCTATTCTACCAGTTCCACCAGCCGCCCGTGTTCTTCAACGAGGCCGCGCGGCAAAAGGTGGTGAACAGTGCCGAAGCCCCCCGCTTGGCGGCGTTGGAAAGCCAATACGAAGGGCTTTTTCTCGAAAACAAAACACAGATGGAGTCCATGATGCTGGACTTGGAAAACGGCAACACCGCCGGGGTGGGGGAGGCCAAGACGATTATCCTACAAAACCAAAAGGAGCAGACAGCCATCCGCGATTCGGTGAAAGCGTTGATTACGCAAGTACATCCACAAGCCAAAACGCGAGATACGGATTACGTGTTCATCACTTTTGTAATGGACCATCTGCCGGTAGGGCTGGTAGGGCTGCTGTTTGCCGTTATTTTTTGTGCTGCCATGTCTTCTACTGCTTCAGAGCTCAACGCTTTGGCCTCTACTACGTGCGTGGATATTTACAAGCGTTCTTTCAACCCCCACGGCACCGACGAGCATTACGTGTCGGCATCCAAGTGGCTCACTTTTGGGTGGGGCGCGCTGGCCGTAGTGTTCGCCTCCATCGCCCCGTTGTTCGAAAACCTGATACAACTTGTCAATATCATCGGCTCGCTGTTTTACGGCACCATATTGGGCATTTTCTTGGTGGCTTTTTTGATGAAATGGGTACAGGGCAATGCCGTGTTTATTGCTGCGGTAATAGCCGAGGCGTTGGTGCTTTATGTCTATTTCTTCCACCCCGAAGTGGGCTACCTGTGGTACAACGTTATCGGTTGTGGTGCCGTAATGTTGGTGGCCGCGCTGTTGCAACCATTACTGCCGAAGAAGACTTCTATAATTACCGCCTAACCATGGTTTAAGAAGGCCATGATTCTGTTTTTGAAACACTTCTGCTAAGTAAGTGTTACTCATACTTCCTTTCCAGCAACGTGGCATATTTAAACGCCTCGCGGGGGTTAAACTCTTGGTACTGGCGAGACGATTGCGCATCCAACGTATCCTCTTCCTCCAATATGTTTTTGTAACTCCGTTCGGAGAAGGCACTGGAGGCCAAAGATTCGTCGAACTTATAGTTTTTGCTCACTTCCAGCATGGGTCTATCCAGTGCCGAAACGGGAGAATCTATTTTGGAGTATGGGCCATCCAATTTTTTTTGCTGGGGGGTAGGCGCATCATACTGGCGCATCATATCCTCCAGCACCTCTTCTATGGTTTTTTGTTTTTTAGGCGCAGGCTGGGTGTGCACTACGGGCCTAGGTCTGCTGCTATCGGTTTTGCGCTCTGTCCACGGGTCGGGTATAGGCTCCTGTCTTGGGCGGGGGGGCTCTGGCTGGGGTGGGCTGTAAAGGTTAGGCTTGGGGGCATTGGCGTTCTCTTGTTGCCTACGTAGCTGTTCTTCCT
>CAYYZT010000382.1:0-3661 GCA_964476015.1 uncultured Chitinophaga sp. | reverse complement strand
GTCGTTTTGGTTTTTGTAGTGGAAGTAAGCATACGCCTTGCTGTAAAAACTGTACAGGAAAGCGATAACCATAATAGGGTGGTGGTCTTTCGGGTTGCCGGCGAAGTACTTCACTATCTTCTGCGCCTTGCCGTGGTCTTTGCGAACGATGGCATCTGTAAGCTCGAAAACGTTGTAATCCTTGCTGATACCGATGTATTTCTCGATGTCGGCAGTGGTAACGGGCTTGCCCGGCTCGGCGTTCAGGGCCAACTTGTCCAACTGGTTTTCGATGGTGTTCAGCTCGTTGCCGAGGTACTCCACCAATAGGTTTGCCGCGGCAGGGTCTAGCCGCAAGCCGATGGACTGCGCCTTGCTCTCCACAAACTTGGGCAGTTGCTGGTCTTTCAGCTTTTCGCTGTTGAAGAACACCCCGTTTTTCTCCACTGCCTTTTGAGCCTTGGTACCCTTGCGAAACTTCTTGTACTTGTAGCAGATAACAAAAATGGTGCTCGGCATCGGCTTGTCGAAGTAGCTTTCCAGCTTGTCGAGGTAGTCGTAGTTCTGGGCCTCTTTGAGGATAACCACCTGTTTTTCGGCCATCATCGGGTAGCGGCGCACTATGTCCATCAGCGTGTTGTGGTTCACGTCGCGGCCGTAGAGGATGGTCTGGTTAAACCCTTTTTCGGCATCGGTAAGGGCATGCTCCTCGATGTAGTCGCTTACCTTGTCGATATAATAAGGCTCCTCGCCCTGTAAGAAATACACGGGTGCAAACTGGCGCGCTTTGAGGTCTTTAAGGATGGTTTGGTAGTCCACTTCGGGCATGGGGCAAAGTTAATGAATAGTAGAACGCTTTTAAACACAAAGGACACAAAGGTGAGGGCACAAAGTTCACAAAGTACGCATGGTGTCCTTCGTGCTTTCTTAGTGTTCCTTGTGTTTAAACCACATTTAGTAGGCACATTTCAATTATACCCTTATTTTTGCCAGCCCTACGCACTACTACAATGCCGCTGTTTCATTCCATAACCCTTGATGAAGATACCCGCTTGGCTATTTGGCAAATAGCCGAACCGCAGGATTTCTTCATCTCGCAACTGAAGCTGAACGATGCCGACTACGCCGTTATCCGCACCATTACCAGCGATGCGCGGCTTACGGAGTTTTTGGCCAGTCGCTATTGCGTGCGCCTGTTGGCGGGTATCGAGGAGGAGCTTACGTTGGTAAAAGACGAGCACGGCAAGCCGTCCATCAAAGGGCACCCGCTGCATATTTCCATATCGCACTGCGCGGGCTATGCCGCCGCCATGATAAGCCGCAACCACACCGTGGGCTTGGATATTGAGCCCATACACACCCGCGTGATGCGCATCATCAACAAGTTTTTGGGCGAGAAAGAACTGAACTACCTAGTGCCGGCCCGCGAGACCGACCAAGCCGTGCTGATGTGGTCGGCCAAGGAGGCTCTCTATAAGTATTATGGGCAAAAGGGCCTTAGCTTTAGCCGCGACATTATGCTCGGCCCGCAGCCGGTGGAGGAAAAGGGCATGTTTGAGGCCCAAGTTACTACCAAAGATGTAACCATAAACCATGCCGTGCACTTCGAGCGGCTGGGCGGCATCATGCTCACTTATGTGGTGGGCTAGTTATCCTACATATTTGCCATATCTATTGGGTGCAGCCATCATAAAGCCAAGGTTGCCTATCTTTGCGTTTCGGTTTGCGGTAACTTTTGCGGCAAACGGGCTGTTTTTTGTACGTCCGAATGGTTTATGCGTACCTTTTCGGCCGTTGCGGGGGAAGTGATAATGCTAACTTCGCACCCGAACGGTTTTAACGCATAAAATTATTGGTTATGAAACTACTCGGTTTGGGCATTATGCTTTTCTCGGCTATTACACTGGTGGCACAAACAAGCGCGGATGCCATAGAAGGGTATTGGCTTACCGAGGAAGGCGACTATGTGGTGAATATTTACGAGCACGAAGGAAAGTACTTTGGAAAGGTGGTGTGGCTAAACGATTCGCTGGATATGTACGGCGAGCCGCTGCGAGACGTGATGAACGACATACCGCACCGCCGCACCAAGCTGGTGGTGGGTTTGGATGTGCTGTTGGGTTTTAAATATGATGGCAACGGCTACTGGCGTTCGGGCACGATATACAATTTTAAAACCGGGAACGTTTATAATGCCAAGATGACGATAGGGAAGGATGGAAAGCTGCAATTGACGGGCTACTATGGTTTCCTTTGGTTTTTGGGCAACACCAAAGAGTGGACAAGGGTGAAAAACAAGGGTTTGTATGGATTAAAATAACCAAATGTCGGGGGAGTGTTTTCAGAGTCGGTATTACATATAGGATTAGCACAGTCATTGTTCGGGGCCTTTGTTTTGGCCACCAAAAAACGGGTAGCCATATCCGATAAAATTCTTATTGCCTGTTTGCTAACGTTTGCGTTCAAGTTTTTGCTATACCTCATGCACCTGGAGCATGCGGAGTTTTTCGATTTGTCTTTCTCCATGGGCTTGATGCCGCTTACCTTTGGCCCCTATCTGTACCTCTACACCACTTACTTGGTAGAGCGCAAAGCGAGGTTCGAGTATAAGGATTTGCTGCATTTTGTACCGTTCATTTTCATAACCGCCTGTTACTTCGCCTTTTTTAAGGAAGTGGTCGATTTTACGGATGTAAACTACTTTCAAAACGATGCCTACCTGTGGGTAAGGGTAGTGTACGGTTTTGTGTTCCTTACTTCCATAGTATGCTACACGGTGTTTACGTACATCAAGCTATGGCGGTTCCGTAAGGGTATTTCGGCCAACTTCAGTTATTGGACCCGCCAGCTCCGCCTCTTGTGGCTCAACTTTATCCCGGCATTGTTTGCCCTGTTGTTTGCGCTATACTTCGTTACCGGGGCCATCAATGCGTTTTCGTTTAAAAAGGTATTCGACCTAACGTCGTTGTCGCATATCGGGCTGACGGTAATTGCTTTTTCGATAAGCTATTTCGGCCTTAGGCAGATGTCGCTTTTCCGCCCCGTATATGTAAAGGTAGAGGATAGGGAAACCGAGCCCCAAGCCCTGCCACAAGAAGACGACAATGAAGACGAACCGGAGAAAAAGCCCAAGGCACGTTTTACCGAAGAGCAAGCCGAGGAGCTGATAGCCAAGCTCAACCGCCATATGGAGGAGGAAAAGCCTTATCTAAACCCGGAACTGACGCTGTATGACCTTTCCTCGCAGCTCAACCTCTCCAAAAACGAGCTAACGGACCTGCTGAACAACCACATGGGCAAGAATTTCTTTGCGTTTGTAAACGAGTTTCGCCTAAAGGCCGTCATTCGCAAGTTCGAAAACCCCGATTACAGCCACTACACCATTATCGCCATTGCCTACGATTGCGGGTTCAACTCCAAGTCCACCTTCAACAGTATTTTCAAGCAATACACCGGCCAAACGCCTTCGGATTATAAGAAGGCGAATCAGGGGTAAGAGTATTAAGTAGTGAGTACGTGTTATGTAGATAAGGCAACGCCCCATCCTAACATCTAAAACCCCTTTGGGGTAAACATAAAATATGTAACCGCCCCAAAGGGGCACCATATTTATAGCCGGGGGCAACGCCCTCGGTACAAAATAGGAGTTTCCAATCGCCCAACGCGTAAGTATCAAGTATCA
>CAYYZT010000381.1:0-3664 GCA_964476015.1 uncultured Chitinophaga sp. | reverse complement strand
CATCGGCCATCGAGGGGCTAAGAACCATTCCTTGGATAGGCCATTTCGATACCGTGCCTTATGTAATAGCCATACTGGCGGGCTTGTTTATTATCCAGCAATTCGGCACCCATAGGGTAGGCAAGTTTTTCGGCCCTATTATGATGATATGGTTCCTGATGCTGGCCATATTGGGCAGCGTACAACTGGTAGGCAACCTGAGCATCTTAAAAGCCCTCAACCCCTATTATGCTTATGACATGCTGGTGGCGCACCCGGGCGGCTTCTGGCTGCTGGGCGCGGTTTTTCTGTGTACTACGGGTGCCGAGGCGCTGTACTCCGATTTGGGCCATTGTGGCAAAACCAACATTAGGGTTAGCTGGGGTTTCGTGAAAACAGCCCTGTTGCTCAACTATTTTGGGCAAGGGGCTTGGCTGCTAAACCACGAGGGCATGGTGCTTCCGCAAGGCACCAACCCGTTTTATGCTATGATGCCGGAGTGGTTTTTGATTCCGGGCATCGCTATTGCTACCTTGGCCGCCATCGTGGCCAGCCAAGCCATGATCACGGGCTCCTTTACGCTGATAAACGAGGCCATACGGCTCAATTTTTGGCCTAAGGTGCGTATCGACTATCCTAGTGTTGCCAAGGGGCAGATATACATCCCGTTCATCAACTGGATGTTGATGGTAGGGTGTATCATCGTGGTGCTTATGTTCAGGGAATCGTCGAACATGGAAGCCGCTTACGGCCTAGCTATTGTAATGACCATGCTGATGACCACCATATTGATGGTGTACTATATGTACCTCAAGCATTTTCCCAAAATTATGATTTGGGGGTTTGTGATAACGCACGGCACCATCGAAATAGCCTTTTTGGTAGCCAATTTGGACAAGTTTGTCCACGGCGGCTTTATCACGCTCATTATCGGCTTATTTCTACTTACCATTATGTGGGTATGGTTTAATGCCCGCCGTATTCGCAACCGCTATGTGGAGTTTACCAAGCTCCAGGATTATCTGCCCCTGCTAGAGCAATTGAGCCACGACCAAACGATACCCAAATACGCCACGCATTTGGTGTACCTAACCAGTGCCGATAAAAAAGACGAGATAGAATCGAAGATTATCTATTCCATTATGCAAAAGCAGCCCAAACGGGCCGATATTTATTGGTTTGTGCATGTGGACGTATTGGATGAGCCCTACGCCATGCAATATAAGATTGACCACATAGTGGAAAACGACGTGATACGGGTCGATTTCAAGCTCGGTTTCCGGGTAGCACCGCGCATCAACCTGTTTTTCCGCAAGGTGGTGGAAGATTTGGTGAAAGCGAAAGAGGTGGACATCAACAGCCGCTATGAGTCGCTCAACAAGCGTAACGTTATCGGCGATTTCCGCTTCGTGGTTATCGAGAAGATACTTTCCAACGACAACGAACTGCCCATCCACGAGCAAATCATCCTCGACATCTATAACCTGCTGCGTAAAATAAGTATGCCGGAACACAAGGCTTTTGGTTTGGATACCAGTTCCGTGGAGACGGAAAAGGTGCCCTTGGTTATTGCACCGGCCAAGGATGTTAAGCTGCACCGCATACCATAAACTACCAGCTTCCGCAGTGGCCTGATCGCCACGTTCGGATGAGTAAAAACCAACCAAATACTGCTTCTCTACACAAGTGTCCGGACCGCTAGGTTGAGATCTACCCCCTACATCTTATCAATGGCATTGCCCATCCAAAAGAAGCGGTCAGGCCACTATGCCCGAGTTGGAAGTGGCCTGACCGCTTCTTTTGGGTGGGCAGAGATGTTAAGAATTACGAGGCTGCCCTTGCAGCAAGCGGCGGTCCGGACACTACGGTGCTAAACTTAAAAGCTAAGGGCTAATGCGGCTTCCCTACACAAATATCCGGACCGCTGTTTGAGCCCTACCCCCTACATCTTATCAGTGGTATTGCCCATCTAAAGGGAGCGGTCAGGCCACTGGTCTTGTGTCAACTTTTTCGTTTATAAAATATAAGCCTCTGCAAATCAGCAACATTCCAATTTAATTGCAACAAAATTTGCTTCTTAATCGTTATCCTTATACATTTGCTAACGAACGTTAGTTTAAAAGCCTGACAACTGCCTAACCGATGACGATAGAAACCTTAAACCGCAAGGACCAAATAAACCAAGTAGCACAGAACCTGTTTCGCGAAAGGGGCTATGCTGCTACCAGCATGCGCGATTTGGCCAAGGCTATCGGCATAGAGGCCGCTAGCCTGTACAGCCATATAAAAAGCAAGGAAGAACTTTTGCAAAACATCTGTTTCCGCATCGCCAAGGAGTTCTTTGAGGAATATGACCGTGTGCAGAATGGCACTACCGACCCAAGCTTGCGCTTTCGCCACGCCGTTACGGCCCACACCCGTGTGGTAGCCAGTAATTTGGATGCCAGCAGCGTGTTTTTTAACGAGTGGAGGCACTTGAACGAGCCAGCCCTAAGCAAGTTTAAAGAGCAACGGGCGGAATACGAACAACGCTTCAAGGCCCTGTTGCAAGAAGGTGTGGAAGCGGGTATTTTTAGGCAGGTACAGGTTAGTTTTGCCATGCGGTTGGTGTTCAGCACGCTAAACGGCATACCTACTTGGTACCGCCCCGACGGCCCGCAAAGCCCTGACCAGATTGCCGAACAAATTGCCGACTTTTTGTTGGAAGGCTTGTTAAAAAAATGAGAAATATGAAATGAGAGATGTGAAACCCATGTTGTTGTTTCACACCTCATATCTCACATTTAAAATTTGAACAGATGTACGGAGGAGGATTTATACACCAAGAGGAAACCGCCAAGAAACAGCCCGAAGCGGCAGTGGAAGACCCAGCGAAACTGGCGGCTTTCCAAGCCCGCATCGACCGCGGGGAGAAGATAGAGCCGCACGACTGGATGCCGGCCATGTACCGCAAGCAGCTTATCCGTATGATTGAGCAACATGCCCATAGCGAGATTATCGGTGCCCTGCCAGAAGGCACGTGGATTACCCGTGCGCCAGGCTTCAGGCGAAAAATGGCCCTGATAGCCAAGGTTCAGGACGAGATTGGCCACGGCCACTTGCTCTATATGGCTGCCGAAACCCTTGGCAAGCCGCGCGAACAGATGATGAACGACCTGTTGAGCGGCAAAAGCAAGTACAGCAACGTATTCAATTACCCTGCGGTAACTTGGGCGGACGTAACCGTTATCGGTTTCTTGATTGATGCGGCGGCCATCGTAAACCAATTGGCCAACAGCAAAGGCTCTTACGGCCCATATTGCCGTGCCTTGGAGCGCATCTGCGCCGAGGAGGCATTCCACCTAAAGCAAGGCCACGACGCGTTTGTGTACTTGGCCACCGGCACACCGAAGCAGCGCGAGATGCTGCAAGCGGCGGTAAACCGTTGGTACAAGCCCATTATCCACTTCTTTGGGCCGAGCGACAAAGAATCGGTACACAGTGAGCAACTGATGCGCTGGAAGGTGAAAATGGCCAGCAACGACGACATGCGCAACCAGTTTTTCGACATGTACGTGCCCAAGGTGCGCGAGGTAGGCATCGATTTCCCTGACCCGAACCTGAAGAAAGACCCCGAAACGGGCAAATGGACTTTCAGCGACCCGGATTGGGACGAGTTTTATGCCGTAATCAACGGCAACGGGCC
>CAYYZT010000380.1:1793-3672 GCA_964476015.1 uncultured Chitinophaga sp. | reverse complement strand
CACCGATACGATGAATACGCAGTGGGTTAAGCTGCCCGTAATGGGAAAGGCATAAGCGCGTAATTCAAGTTCACTGCCACGGTGCTAGGAGGTCTTTGCAAGATGACAATACATTTTGCCCAATGCTGCCTGAAGCATCCTCGCTTAGGGAGCAGGGGATAAGGAGCCTATAATGGGGGGAGGCATAGCGGTGATAAATATTTAGCCCCATTGTAAATATAAACATATAGTTCTATATTGCATCTCTTAACTTAACATTATGATTTCCAAAACAGCTATAGACAGGGCAGGACAAATGCTCTCGAAAGAAACATATAAAACTACTGATGACATAGAAAGTAGTGAAAACATTTTTGATGAGTTCCGAAGAACACACCTTCAACCATTATCTTCTACAACTGTCGAAATCCAAAATTGGCTCAAGCAAGATGGGTCTGATTATTTTATTGCGCAACGTTTAAAAAGGAAGCCCCAAATATTAAGAAAGCTCAAAAGGTTTAATGTACGTCTCACACAATTACAAGATATTGGAGGACTACGGATAATCGTAAACCGAAATATAGATGTAGATAAGCTGGTTGACTTTATTACGCAAAAACTAAAAACGCAACAAACAATAACTATAAAAAAGATAGTTAACTATAGAGAGAAAGGAAGGGATGACTCGGGCTACCGTGCTACCCATATTATTCTTGAAAGAAATGGAGTTCATCTTGAATTGCAAATCCGAAGTAGAATCCAGCATTATTGGGCCGAATTAATTGAAAGAACGTCCGTTATTTATGGTCACTTCCTAAAAGAACTTGAAGGTGATCCTATAATAATTAACTATTTTAAAAAATTATCGGATTTATTTTATGAAATAGAATCTGGGAGGAAACCAAATCCTTCACAAAAAATAGAAGTTGAAAAACTCAGACAAGAGGCAGAGAGCTTGATAGACATAGCAGACACAAAAAAAGTATTTGCTAGTCATGTTAATGAAGGAATTGTAAAAACTTTAGTAGAAAAAGAAATAAGAAATGGAGGAGGAGGATTAAACAATTGGATATTTGTATTTAATTGGAATTATGGGTCTTTTGTGAATTGGGATATGGTGGCTTTAGATTCGGAGACAGCCATTAAGAATTATGTTGAGTATGAAAAAAGATTTCCAGCAGAAGACGGTTTTGAAGTAGTACTTGTGGGATCATCCTCAGTCGCCACAATTCGCGAAACCCATAGTCACTACTTTGGACTAGATCAAAAAAACAACATACTTGAAACTCTCGATGAATCAATAATAGGATTTTCAAATCAAATGGATATCGATGTTGGTGCCAGAGAGATATTAGCATGTTTGGAGAGGAAAAGATTTTGGGGTACAAAAACGATTCATCTGGATACATTGAAAAATCACTATTGCCAAGATGTCGTTACTTTTGATTCCTCTATAGAAACATTAGTGGAAAAAGAGTTAATACATAAGGCCAATTCGACACGAGGTGTTGCTTTAAACGTTAAAAAGAAAAAAGAAATCGAATCTTATCTATAATATTTCTCTTCTACTCCCTTAAGCGACCTCGCTTAACGGCCACCGCCCCCGCCTCAGGCTATACTGTCCATAACACCAAGCAATTCATCCGCAATTTAAACCGTGGTCTGTCGTCTGTCGACCGTCGTCCGTAGCCCACTCCCCTCCTTCGCCGGGCAACCAGCGTGGGTAAAAGGAGGGGCTGGGGGTGGTTGGCACGTCCCTTGCCTATTCACCCCTCGTAACCAATAGGCAACGAGATGAACGGCATCAGTGTAACCCAGGAAAAAAGCCTGTACGCAAGGTTTGAGGATTTTATTTTGAAACGCTTCCACCCATGCCTGATGGCGCGGGCGGCTTTTAGCA
>CAYYZT010000380.1:481-1783 GCA_964476015.1 uncultured Chitinophaga sp. | reverse complement strand
CTATATCGCCACGTTTCCGGGGTTGGAAACGAAGAGCGAAAAGGAGTTCGAAGACTTCCTGTGGCAGCAACTGCAAGCTCTCCATGAGGCTGACAACCAGCCGTGGGACCAGGCAGTAAGTGCCGACCCGGAGAGCAGCGAGTTCAGTATGAGCCTATTGGGTAAAGCGTTCTACGTGGTGGGGATGCACCCCAATAGTTCGCGAAAGGCGCGGCAGGCCCCGGTGCCGGCGTTGGTGTTCAACCTGCACAGCCAGTTCGAAAAGCTGCGCGAACTGGGCATTTACGACAACCTGAAAGCCAAAATACGTGCCCGCGACTTGCAACACCAAGGCAGCCTCAACCCCATGCTGGCCGACTTCGGGCAGCAGAGCGAGGCCCGCCAATACAGCGGCCGCGCTGTTGACAACCAATGGAAATGCCCTTTTCACCGCTTCCTGAAATCGTAAAACATGCACCAAACCATACCGCCGCAAAGCGGCACAGCCTTTAAGCTTTCCAAAGGCCAGAAACTAAAAGTAACCGACCCAGAGGGCGAACAGGTGAGCGATATGGTGCTTTTCAACGCCCACGACTTGCGGGAAAAGCTTTCATCGGGCAAAACCCTTGATTTTGAGGAGACTATACTCATTACCAAAGGCCACCACCTATGGAGCAACCGCAGCCAAAAAATGGCCCGCATTGTGGAAGACACCAATGGCCGCAACGATTTCCTGTTGGCACCGTGCAGCAAGGAGACCTTCGAGATAATGTATGGCGACCATAGCGACCACCCCAGTTGCTTCGGCAACCTGCAAGCCAACCTAGCCCAGTTCGGCATTGAGCCGGACGATATACCCACGGCTTTCAACCTGTTTATGAACGTGCAGTTTGCCCCCGGCGGAAAGCTAAGCGTGGAGCCGCCCACAAGCAAGGCGGGCGACTATGTGCTAATAGAGGCGTTGATGGATTTGGTGGTGGGGCTTACCGCCTGCTCGGCGGAAATGAGCAACAATTATAAATTTAAGCCTATCTATTGGGAGGTTTTGGAGTGAGCCACGCAGATAGCGCAAAAGATACCTCATTGCGGCATTTTTGCGATATTATACCGCATTTTTGAGCTATTTTACCTCAAAAATGCCTCAAAAAATGTCGCAAAATGCATGAATAGCTCAAAAACTGGGGGAAAATTAAAAGTCCCACCTCGGAAGCCAAGGAGGGACTTTCTCTCAGTGATGGCATTAAATTTTATTATAATTTTTCTATCACCATGGCACTGGCACCGCCTCCACCGTTACAGATGGCTGCCACGCCATATTTGCCG
>CAYYZT010000380.1:0-471 GCA_964476015.1 uncultured Chitinophaga sp. | reverse complement strand
GGTGAGCGCGGATATAAGCGTAGCCACAATCCTAGTGCCCGAAACGCCCACCGGGTGGCCCAAAGATACGGCACCGCCGTAAACGTTTACCTTGGCTGGGTCCAAATTTAGCAATTGATTGTTGGCTATGCAAACCACGGAGAACGCTTCGTTTATTTCGTAGAAATCTACGTCGGTATCCTTCAAACCCGCTTTCTGCAACGCTTTCGGGATGGCCTTGGATGGCGTGGTGGTAAATTGCTCGGCCTCTTGGTTGGCATCGGCAAAGCTGATGATACGGGCCAATGGCTTGATGCCCAGCTCGTTAGCTTTTTCTTTGCTCATCAATACCACAGCAGCCGCGCCGTCGTTAATTTTGCTGGCATTGGCAGCGGTAACGGTACCATCTTTGGTAAAGGCAGGCTTCAGCGTGGCCATTTTGGATACGTCCTTGCTGTATTCCTCGTCCTTGGCAATCAAAACCGGCTCGCC
>CAYYZT010000379.1:0-3678 GCA_964476015.1 uncultured Chitinophaga sp. | reverse complement strand
TTAGGTTTTGACGGGCTGATGCTGGAATCGCACTGCAATCCGGACAAGGCCCTGAGCGACAACGAACAGCAGATTACCCCGGCCAACCTCCACTTATTGCTCGATAAGCTGGTGGTGCGCCGCCGAAATACGGACGACCAGCAGTTTAACAGCACCTTGGAGCAACTCAGGGCCATCATCGACCAGCAAGACGAGGACTTGGTACGCATCTTGCGCGAGCGCATGACGGTAGTGGAGCAAATCGGCAAGCTCAAACATGCCCAAAACCTCACCATATTACAACCCGAGCGGTGGAACGAGATTTTCCATACCCGTACCGAATGGGCACAGCGCAACAAGCTTTCAGAAGACTTGGTGCTGCGCATCTTCCAGCTCATCCACCAAGAATCTATTAGAAAGCAGACGGAAGTGATGCGGGATGTTGAGACACAAGATACGAGACACAAAACACGAGACTGAAGCTTAGGGCAAGTCCGTTTTATGAATCAATTATAAAAAACCGCCCCCGGATTTAGAAATCCGGGGGCGGTTGCTATGTCATGTAAGCCTAAGATATCCCTTAATAATACACCACCTTTATGGTTTGGCTTTCGCCTTGCGGGGTGCGGATGTGCAGCAGGTAAATACCTGCCTGCGTTGCCGCTTCGGGCCGATGGAAAACCATTTTTCCCATGCTGTTTTCGGCCACTTTCGCTACCAATTTGCCCGTAATATTGGTAAGGGTAATTTCGTAAAGGCCCGTGCCGTTGGTTTCGATATGGATAACATCGCAAGCGGGGTTGGGATACACCTTGCCTACCACGCTCAGTTGAGCAGGGACGATGCCCACGCCAAGGCCCAAATCCAAAATGCGCAGCTCGGAGCCGATAATGCTATCGCGGCCAAAGAAGAACACCCCACCGCCCGGTATAGGCGTAAGGTAGTTGGGGTAGTTGCTGCCACCCGTGGCCTGTGCAAAATCGGTGGCCCTTATGGTTCCGGCAGTGGTGCCGTCGGTGCGGTAAATTTCGTAATCGTGTATGCTGTCGTGAGCCGTAAAATAGATATAACCGTTGCTGGTGGCCATTTTAAACGAGTTGGAAACGCCATAGCCCGTGGTAGAGCCTATATACGGCTGGTAAAACTTGCTAGTTCCGGCAGCGGTACCGTCCGTTTTATAGAGGCTCGGCGCTTCGGTAGAACCCGTAGGTATGCCTATAAAATACAGGTGGCCGCCCAGCACTTGAAGCGGGTGTGAAAAACCCGATGTAATTGCCGTATTGGTTACAATGCTGGTGCCGGCAGCGGTTCCGTCGGTTTTGTACAGGTGGCGATTGCCGCTATCATCCGCTGCGGAAAAGTACAGCAGGCCGCCCGGCCCAGAGGTAAAGTTGCGCGGGTTGGCATCCGTGGTGCTGTTAAGGTCTTTTACCTTGGCGGTTCCAGCTTCGGTGCCATTGGTGGCCCAAAGCTCCTCGCCAGTGCCATCGTTGGCAAAAAAGTACACTTTGCCCCCATGGGCATAAAAACCTTCCGGCTCGCTGCCAGCGGCCCCGCTGTTAATGTCTTTTACCATGGTGGTTCCCGAACTATCGCTGCGCCACAATTCAATGCCCGCACTACCGTCAGTGGCTTGGAAAAACAGCACGCTATCTCCCCAATTGTACAGATACCGCGGGCCGCTGCTACCGCTACCGGGATATATATCCATTACCGATGCGGTGTAATTGCTATCCAAAACCACCAGCTCCTGTCCTCTGCTGGGCACTTCGGCACTCATTACTATTTTACCCCTAAATATCAAGTAGCCGCGCACGGTGCCCACGGAATCCAATAGAATCAAGTCGTCCAACGTCAACTGGCTGCTTTGCCCGCCCGTAAGCATACCCTTGCCATCGGTTCGGTACAGATAGTTTTTGGCCGTAGTAGTATTGGCTTGGGTAACGAGCAAACCCCTGGTATCGCTAAAGTTTAGCAGCACCCTGAAAAGTTGTAGCGGCTGGCCCGTAGTGGTGCTATTGAGCTTAATGGAATGGTTGATCCAAAAATCCGGCAACGAAACCGTACCGTTCCGAAACGCTTCCAGTTCCGACACCAATGCTTCCACATAATAGCTGCCAGCGGTAAACTTTAGCAAAGGCTCGTTGGCCGCGGCATCCCATTCGGCCCCTTGGGGTACGGGCGTGGTGCCGGGGGTGCCGGGGTTAAGGTCGTAGCTGGTCATAGTTTGGGCGCGCAATATGGCAAAAGTGCCCACTAGCACACATAGCAAGTATAGTTTTTTCATAGGGGTTTGTTTTGGGAAGGTTAATAATAGTAAAAATTGCAATGAATTACAAATAGTGTTAATGATTTGCGGGGAAGATAACCCACTATATGTCGAAAAAGCCATAAAAGAGAAATAAAATAGCAATTTTGCCAAAAATATTTGCAAATTTGCCGCATCTCAACTTTATGTAACCCTACATGGAAACACCGACCACGGCACAAAGCCCACGGGAAGTCTTGGCCCATTACTTTGGCTACCACGATTTCCGGCCCTTGCAGGAAGCCATAGTAAACCGCATCATCGGCGGCGGCGATTGCTTGGTGCTGATGCCCACCGGCGGCGGCAAATCCATCTGTTACCAAGTGCCCGCCATATGTTTGGAAGGTACCGCCATCGTTATCTCGCCCTTGATTTCGTTGATGAAGGACCAAGTGGATGCGCTGAAAGCCAACGGCATAGCGGCGGCCTACCTAAACAGTACGCTCACCGGCGGCGAGCAGCAGCACGTAGAAAGAGAACTGCGGGAAGGCAGGCTGAAACTGTTGTACTTGGCACCTGAACGGTTGCTTTCCGGCCGCGGGGAGGCATTGCTGAAGGGGGTGAAGATAAGTTTGATTGCCATTGACGAGGCCCATTGCATTTCGCAGTGGGGCCACGATTTCAGGCCCGAATATACGGCCTTGGGCAAGGTGCGGGAGCAGTTTGCCAACGTGCCGTTTGTGGCCCTTACCGCCACCGCCGATAAGCTTACAAGGCAGGATATATTGAAGCAACTGCATTTAGAGGATGCGGAACAATTCGTCTCCTCTTTCGATAGGCCGAACCTGAGCTTGGAAGTACGCCCCGCCCGGCAGCGTTTGGAGCAAGTGCTGGCCTTCATCCGCCAACGGCAGGGCGAGGCGGGCATCATCTATTGCCTCGCCAAAAAAACCACCGAGGCCCTCGCTGAAAAACTGCAACGCCAAGGCATCAACGCCGCTTACTACCACGGCGGCATGGGTGCCGACCAACGCCACAAGGTACAGGAGGCCTTCGTAAACGATAGGATAAACATAGTATGCGCCACCATTGCGTTTGGGATGGGTATCGATAAATCGAACGTGCGATATGTGATACACTACAACCTGCCCAAACACATAGAAAGCTACTATCAGGAAATAGGCCGCGCTGGGCGAGACGGCATGCCCAGCGACACGCTGCTGTTCTACTCCTACGGCGATTTGGACGTGCTGCGGGGCTTTATTGCCGACGACGACCGAAAGGAAATACAGTTGGAAAAGCTGAAACGGATGCAGGAGTACGCCGAAGCCAAGATTTGCCGCCGGAAGATACTGCTCAACTACTTTAGCGAGCACCATGACCAAGACTGCGGCAATTGCGACGTTTGCAAGAACCCGCCCCAGTTTTTCGATGCAACGGTGCTGGCGCAA
>CAYYZT010000378.1:0-3678 GCA_964476015.1 uncultured Chitinophaga sp. | reverse complement strand
CTCGCATTTATTAGCTTCCAGCTCTACGAAGATGCCTCGGCCAATGACCCCGGAGATAATGCCCCAGAACTCCTGCCCGATGCGTTCTTGCATGTATTCCACCTGTTTATACTTTACGGATTCTCGCTCTGCACCCATGGCGTTGCGCTCCTGTATGCTACAGTGGTTGCTCATTTCCTCCAGCACCTGTTCGGTATAGGGCGGGTCTTGTTGCTCCAAAACGGCATCTAACACCCTGTGTGTCAATACATCAGGGTAGCGGCGGATGGGCGAGGTAAAGTGCGAGTAGAACTCGAACGCCAGCCCATAGTGCCCTATGTTCTTGGTGGTATAATAGGCTTTGGCCATGGTACGGATGGCTAGGCTGCTCAATACATGCTCTTCCGGCTTGCCTTTTACACGGGTCAACAGGCCGTTCAACGTATCAGCAACTGCCTCAGGATCAGCGAATTTCAGCACATAGCCAAACTTCCTCGCAAAATCGGCAAACTGTTCCAACTTGGCCATGTCTGGGTAGTCGTGAACACGGTAAACGTTATAAACAGGCTTCGTGCCCTTCCTCAGCTTGGCGAGGTACTGTGCCACGTAGCGGTTTGCCAGGAGCATGTAGTCCTCTATTAACTTGTTGGTTTCCAGGCTTTCTTTTACATACACTTCTAGCGGCTTGCCGTCCCTGTCTAACTTAAAACGTACTTCCTCGCTGCTGAACTCTATGGAGCCTTTCTTCGTCCTTTCGGCCCGTAGCGCGAGGGCTATCTTTTGCATCACCTTCATTTCGTCGGCGAAAGGCCCGTCGCTGGTGCCGTCCAGTATATCCTGGGCGGTGCGGTAGGTAAAGCGTTTGTTGCTGTGTATCACCGTTCGGCCGTACCACACCTCGTGTACTTTGCCCCGCTCGTCGATGTCGAACACCGCCGAAAACGTAAGCTTGTCCTCGTTCGAGCGGAGGGAGCAGATGATGTTGCTGAGCCGTTCGGGGAACATCGGGGCCACCCTGTCCACCAAATACACGCTGGTGGCACGCTCGAAAGCCTCCTTGTCCAGCGCGCTGCCGATGGGCACGTAGTGGCTCACGTCGGCAATGTGTACGCCAATCTGCCACAGGCCGTTGTCCAGTCGCTCGATGCTCAATGCATCGTCGAAGTCCTTGGCATCTTCCGGGTCAATAGTGAAGGTGGATACTTGGCGCATGTCGCGGCGGGCGGCAATCACTTCGTCCGGTATCACGTCGGGTATGCGCTCCACCTCGTCCAGCACCTCGTCGGGGAAACCCAGCTTGAAGCCGTTCTCTATCAGTATCGACTTCATTTCCACGTCGTTGTTGCCCGTTTCGCCCAGTATCTCGGTAATGCGGGCATGTGGGCCGCGACTGTAATCGGGCCAATCCGTCAGCTCCGCTACTACCTTGTCGCCCTCTTGGGCACCGTTTAGGTCGTCGTGGCCCACGTGTATTTCGTAGGGCATCTTGTCGCTCTCCGGCACCACGGTGGGCGTTTTGCCGTTTACGTGCAGCGTGCCGATGTACAGGTTTTTCATGCGGCGCACCACCTTGGTTATCTCTCCCTCGTAGCGGCCGCTCTTGCTTTTGCCGGTGATGCGGAAACGCACCTTGTCTTTATCCAGCGCATGGCCCAGCCGCTTGCCGGCTACAAACACATCCGTATCCAACTCGGGCGTAATGATAAAGCCGTAGCCCTGCGCCGTCATGTCCAGTGTGCCCTCCAGCGTTTTGCCGCTGCCTTTCGGCTTGGCGCTGCCCGGCAGGGCTATGGTATTGTTGGCCGTAAGCTCCAGTTGGCCGCCCTGCAACAGGCGGTCGATGGCGCTCTGCACCTCGTGCTTGTCATAATCCAGCAGAAACTGCTTGGCGAGGTTCTTTCTATGGTAATGCTTGCCCGGCGTGCTCTTTACGTAATGCAACAGCTCCTTTTCCAGCGTACTGCTATCGGTATCGGGCTTTAGGTGTTTCTCTTTCTTCTCTTTTTTGCTCATAGTATCGCGGCCCATAGTGGGGCTACCGTGCAAAATACGAAAATGATGCCAAATGTTGGTCGATGGACCACGGACGACGGACCACGGTTCTTTTTCCATAGCAGTACAAAATGGCTGTCATCCCGAGGAACGAGGGACCTTCTGGCACCGATGCGCTGAACTTGAATCATGCGCTATCTTAGCTCCTCCCCCTTTTGGGGAATGTCATCTTGAGCGATAGTCGAAAGAGGAGGTTGGGAGGGGGCGGTGGGGTCAGTGGTGAGGTTGAGAGATGTGCTACCGTAGTACCTCTCTTTCACTAGCGCGAAAGTTACTTTCGTGCCGGAACTTAGTTCCAACAATTTTATATGCTAATAACGTGGGCACTTAGTCCCAACGCACGGAAGAGGAACTTCCGCGCGAGATTGGAATGATGGTTTCATTTGGTACCAGTATATAGCCCCGATGGGGCTTTTATGTTCCTAACACTAATGAAGTTATTTGCACGCTAGTAGTGAAGCAAGATTCTTACTCCAGATGCAAAGACTATTGTTGAGAAAATCAGTAAATTGCGAGTGCTTTATAAAATCAAAAATATTGATAGTTAGCTTATGCGTAATACGGAATTTCTTCAAAACTTCACTTTTGGTGAGAGGGTTGCCGAAGATGAAAGCTCAAAACTCCAAGAATATTTTGTTACTACAGCTATCTGGCAAAATGTATATGAGGGTAAAATTGATGTCATTTATGGGTCAAAAGGAAGTGGTAAAAGTGCGATATATTCCATTCTTGAGGGTAAAGGGGATGAACTTTTTGTCAACAATGTATTAATCGCTACGGCTGAGAATCCTAGGGGCAATACAGTATTCGGTAGCTTAAGTACTGAGCCGCCCACAGGAGAGATTGAGTTTGTAAGACTTTGGAAGTTATATATAGTTATAATTTCAAATTCTGTATTTTTAGATTGGGATATCCAAAATGCTAAGGTTGAAAAGCTTAACTCTATTCTTGAAGAGGCTGGGCTTACGGTACCATCTAAGAGTTTAGCAAGCAAACTTAGAATGTGCTTTGATTACATTAAATCTCTAACTAAATTCGAATCAATTGAACCATCATTAGCTATTGATGATGTCTCTGGACTTCCTAACGGTGTAGCTTGTAAAATCACTTTTCGAGAGCCAAATAATGAAGACCAAAAAAGAGGGGCTGTTTCAATAGATGAGGTATATGGAATCATAAATGACATTCTTGATGAGTGTGGTTTTTCTTTGTGGATTCTTATAGATAGACTAGATGTTGCTTTTTCGGATCATCCTGAGTTGGAAACCAATGCTTTAAGAGCTTTATTCATCACTTACAATGACCTGAAGGCGTATGATAAAATAAAGCTAAAAATATTCCTTAGAGACGATATATGGAAGCGAATTACGGAGTCAGGTTTTAGGGAGGCAAGCCACATAACCAAAACTGTAACTATAACTTGGGAAAAAGAAACTCTCTTAAACCTAATTATATATCGTGCGCTTAACAATAAAGAGTTTATTAGGAAATATAATATAGATAGAGAAAAAGTTCTAGACAATTATTCTCAACAAGAGGAGTTGTTTTATAGAATGTTTCCCGAACAAATTGATCCAGGCGAAAAAAGGCCGAAATCTCTTGATTGGATTTTATCTAGGGTTAAAGATGGCTTAGGGGTAATTGCTC
>CAYYZT010000377.1:0-3699 GCA_964476015.1 uncultured Chitinophaga sp. | reverse complement strand
CGTAGGCATCGCCAGCGTGGACCTTGGAAAGATAGATAGCATTGCCCTGAAAGCCATTAAAGACAAGGCCACGCCCGGCTGCCAAGTATTGGTGGTGAAGGATGGCAAAGTAATCTACAACAAAGCCTTTGGCTATCATACTTACGATACCACGCGGCCCGTGTTGACGAGCGATTTGTACGATTTGGCCTCCATTACCAAAGTGGCGGCCACTACCGTCGCGCTCATGTACCAGCACGACCGAAACCGCTTTTTTGTGAACAGGCGCATAAAGGAATACATACCCGCATTGGATAGCTTGCCATTGGGCAACGTGCACATGCGCGACCTGCTTACGCACCATGCGGGGCTGAAGGCATATATCCCTTTTTATGCGCAAACGCTAAAGGATACTATGTTCAGCGTGTGCTACCGCGTGAGCGGCGACAGCGTTTATTGCCTGAAACTAACAGACAATATGTACATGCGCATGGATTTCAAGGATTCCGTAATCAATGCCATTTACAATACACCACTTACCAAAAAGCCAGGCTACGTGTATAGCGATTTGGGCTTTATACTGCTGAAAGAAGTGGTGGAAAGCCAAGTGCAAGATGGTTATGCCCACTTTTTGGATACCGCTTTTTACAGCAAATTGGGTATGGGCACTATGGGCTTTAACCCTACCGAGCGCTTCCCGTTGGATAGGATAACCCCGACCGAGCTAGACAAGCAATACCGAAAAACCTTGGTACATGGCTATGTGCATGATCAGGGCGCGGCCATGATGGGCGGCGTGGCGGGGCATGCGGGCCTTTTTTCCAGTGCCAACGATTTGGCCATCCTTTTCCAAATGCTGTTGAACAGGGGCGAATATGCGGGTACGCGCTACCTTACGCCCACCACCATTTCGGAATTTACCAAAAAATCGGACGACCGCAGCCGCCGTGGCCTAGGTTTTGACAAGCCTGAACCCTCGGGCGTTGGCGGCCCTACGTCCAACATGGCCTCCAAGCATACTTATGGTCATTCCGGTTTTACGGGTACCTGCGTTTGGGCCGATCCGGAAAACGGGTTGATTTACGTGTTCCTCTCCAACCGTGTATATCCGGATGCCAATAACAAGCTGCTGCTGAACAACGGCGTGCGTACTTCCATACACGACGTGATTTATAATGCCATTCGCAAAGCCGGCTTGGGTTCGGTGGCGATGAAAATGGAGTGACAAATTTAGATTATCTCAAAGTACCGCTTCAATTCCCAATCGGTGATTACCTTGGCAAACTGCCGCCATTCCCAGTCGCGGGTGGCGGTAAAATGCTCTGTAAACTCCTTTCCGAACAGCTCTACGGCCACTTCGGAATTTTTCATGGCCTCGGTGGCCTCGCCCAAATTACGGGGCAGCGTGCCGAAACGTTTGTCGGCATACCCGTTACCGATGCTGTGGGGCTGCTCCAAAGTCAATCCTTTTTGAATGCCATATAACCCCGAAGCCAAAGCCGCCGCCATGGCCAAGTATGGGTTTACGTCGCTGCCCGGCACCCGAGTCTCTAGTCTGGTTGATTTGGGGCTGCCCGGCAGGGCACGTAGGGCCGTGGTGCGGTTGTCAAGCCCCCAAGTGAGCGTGGTGGGTGCCCACGCTCCTTCCACGAGGCGTTTATAGCTGTTGATAGTGGGGGCGTACATGGGCAAAATAAACGGCAGGCAATACAATTGGCCCGCCATGTAGCTGCGCATCAGGTCGCTCATTTTATGTTCGGCACGCTCGTCGTAAAACTTGTTTACGCCGTGCTGCCATAAGCTTTGGTGTACGTGGCCGCTGCAACCGGGCAGGTCCTGTTTCCATTTGGCCATAAAGCTGGGCATAATGCCGTGGCGGTGGCCGATTTCCTTGGCACCCGTTTTAAAAAGCACCGCCCTGTCGGCAGCCTCCACCACATCTTCGCTGTACAGGATAGCCACTTCGTACACGCCCGGTCCTGTTTCGGTATGGATGCCTTCGATGGGCACGTTGAACCGCTCCATCAAATCGAACAAATCATTGAAAAACCCAGCGTTTTGCGAAGTGCGCAGCACCGAGTAGCCGAACATACCCGGCGTAATCGGCTGTATATCGCGGTACTGCTTGGCCTCCAGTCCTTGACTGGTCTCGGTGAAGTTGAACCACTCAAACTCCTCGGCAAAGGCAGCGGTATAGCCCATTTCCAGTGCCCGGTATTTCATGCGCTTCAGCAAGCCGCGCGGGCAAATGGGGAGTATGGTATCTTTCTCGTCGCAAAAGTCGGCCAAGAAGAACGGCAAATCATGGTCCCACGGCACTTTGCGAAACGTGCCCAAGTCTACTTTGGCATTGGTATCAGGGTAGCCCGTGTGCCAACCCGTAAACTGCGTGTTGTCGTACGCCACATCGTGCGCATCCCACCCCAGCACCACATCGCAAAAGCCAAAACCCTTTTCGAGGATGGAGAAGAACTTCTCTGTACGGATTACCTTGCCCCTCAAAATACCGTCGATATCCGTAACGGCCAGCTTCACCTTCCCCGACGGGTGGTTTTTGATGTATTCCAAGGCTTGGTTGTGTGTGGGGTGGGTCATGGGGTGGTTGGTGCTTTTTTCGATTCAACAAAAACAAGATAATAAACATACGCCACAGCCAATAGCCCGGCATACACCAAGGCCAATTGCCAATAGTATATGCTCATTACTACCAAAGAAACCGTGGCGATGGCCAAAGCTATGAGGGGGAACAGCGGATAGAGCGGCACTTTGAAGGGCCGCTCCAATTCTGGCTCCGTTCGGCGCAGTTTGAGGAGGGCCACCATGGAAACGATATACAGTGTGAGCGCTCCGAACACGGCGATGGTAATAATGTCGCCCGTTTTGCCCGTAAGCAAGGCCACAATGCCGATAACCATGTTGAACAGCAGGGCGTTGGCGGGCGTTTGGAAACGGGCACTTACCTTGCCCAACACTTTCGGCGCATAGCCCACCCGCCCAAACTCGAACGTGCTGCGGCCCGCGGCCAGAATAATACCGGGGAACGATGCCACCAACCCGAACAACCCGATGGTAATGAGCAAGTGATAAAGCCAATGCTTGGTGTCATACAGTTGGGCAAGGGCCAAAGGTAGCGGCCGGTCCGACGGCACTCGATTGCCCGGCTCGTACACCACGGCCTCCCAACCCGCTACGCCGATGGAGGAGACGAACACCAACACGCACAGCACCACCAAGGTTAGGATGGCCGAGCCAAAACCGATGAGCACGTTGCGCTGGGGGTTGATGGTTTCCTCGGCCACATTGGCCACGCCTTCAATAGCTAGGAAAAACCAGATGGCGAACGGTATGGCAGCAAAGATGCCCACGTAGCCATTGGGCAGAGCGTTTTGGGTGAGGTTGGCCACCTCGAAACTCGGCAGCGTGGCCCCGCAGAATATAAGCAGCTCCGCCACCGCGACTACCGTTACCACCAACTCAAATATAGCCGCATTGCGCACGCCCGATATATTGAGCAGCGTGAACACCACAAACGCGGCGGCGGCCAGCACCTCGATAGGCCACGGCACCCATGCGGAAAGATAGGTGGCGATAGCAATGGCAATAGCGGGCGGGGCAAAGATAAACTCGATGTTTTGCGCCATGCCGCCCAGGAAGCCCCACCGCGGCCCAAGGGCACGGGTGGCATAGTCGAACGCACCGCCCGCTTTCGGTATGGCACAG
>CAYYZT010000376.1:0-3714 GCA_964476015.1 uncultured Chitinophaga sp. | reverse complement strand
ATAGTTGGCGGGCAAAATAGGCTTTGATAAGGGTGCGCAAGCGGGCATCAACAGAGGCAACTTTATCCATATCTATTTTGGCACCCTCGCCTTCGGCATATTTCAAAAACTCCCCGAACCATTGGTTGGTTACTTGGAAATGCTGCTTGAAATATTGGCTGTTGCTATATTGTTTAAAGCCCTGCGGATTGTTGCTGTAAAACTTGTACACAAACTGCGGCACGTACATTTGCAAGGAAGCGAAATATTCCAAATCAAATGTAGTATCAATAGGTACAAACACATCCGGCACTATGCCGCCACCGCCGTACACGGTGCGGCCCTTGGAGGTTTGGAATTTCAACGAATCAGGGAAATGTACGCTATCCATGCTCAGATACTCCCCTGTCTCGAAACGGTGGTTGAGGTCGCTCTCGTATGCTTCGCGCTCGCTGTAAGGCTTTTGGATGCAGCGGCCCGAAGGCGTGTAATAACGGGCCACGGTAAGGCGTATGGCCGAGCCGTCGCTCATGTCGTACTGCTCCTGCACCAACCCTTTGCCAAACGAGCGGCGGCCGATAATCAGGCCACGGTCGTAATCCTGTAGCGCGCCTGCCAAAATCTCACTGGCCGATGCCGAGCCTTGGTCTATCAACACGGCCACAAAGCCTGTCTCAAAGTCGCCGTCTATCTTGGCCTCGTAATCTACCCGGCCATAGGCTTTGCCCAAGGTGTACACCAGCATTTCGCGGCCAGCTATAAACTCGTCGGCTATCATGGTAGCTTGGGTAAGTATGCCGCCAGGATTGCCCCGAAGGTCAATCAACAGGCGTTTCATCCCCGCTGCGTTCAACTTTTTCAGCTCCGCCATAAACTCTTGGTAGGTATGCGCGCTAAAGCGGTTCACCTTTATGTAGCCCACCGTGTCGTCAATCATGTAGCCTACATCCACGCTCGTTAAAGGAATTTTGTCGCGGGTAATGGTGTACTTCATCACACTGTCCATACCGCTGCGCATAATGCCGATGTTCACCTTGGTGCCTTTGGTGCCTCGCAGGTGTTTGATTACTTGGTCGTTGGTAATGCCCACGCCCGCCACTATGGAGTCTTCGATGGTAACTATCTTGTCGCCGCTTTGGATGCCCTGCGTTGCAGAGGGGCCGCCCGATATGGCCGACACCACGATAATGGTATCCTTCACTACATAAAACTCGATGCCTATGCCGTCGAACTCGCCGTCGAGGCTTTCGTTCACTTTGGCCAAATCCTCCCCGGGAATGAAGAAGGAGTGCGGATCCAGTTTTTCCAGCATGGCGGCAATGGCACCGCTCATTATCTTGTCGCGGTCCACCGTATCCACATATTTTACTTCTATATACCGCATCACCTCTTCCAGCCTGCTGTTGGAAGAGGCTGTGCCGATAAGGGCCTTATGGCCGATGCGGTTGTTCAATTCATAACCAAACTTAATACCCAGCCCCAGCACCAAGGCGAACAGGAAAGGCATCAAGAACGAATACTTACGTTCCATAGGATTTATTAACAGGGCAAAATTAGGTAATTCCGTGGGGATAACGGGCGTATGCCGCACATACTGGGCCGCAGCGGTATTTTTTACGGTAAAAACCGGCTGTTTAACCCATTTTTACCGTAAAATAGCCTCAATAATATACCGCAATGCCTCAAAAATAGCTCAAAAAGTGCGGGCGAAAAGCCTTAAGTTTGCATCCCTTAATTTATTGAAAATGATACTTTCCGATACTGAAATCATGGCCGAAATGGAAACCGGCAGCATCTTGATAGAGCCGTTCCGCCGCGAGTGTTTGGGCAGCAACTCCTACGATGTGCACTTGGGCCGCCATTTGGCCACCTATAAAGACCGTGTGCTGGATGCCCGAAAGCACAACCAGATTGAGGAGTTTATGATACCAGAGGAAGGTTTTGTGCTGGAACCGGGCACCCTATACCTTGGCGTAACGGAAGAGTACACCGAAACGCACAACCATGTACCTTTCCTGGAGGGCAAATCGAGCGTGGGCCGCTTGGGCATTGACATACACGCCACTGCCGGTAAGGGCGACGTGGGCTATTGCAACACTTGGACCTTGGAGATTTCCTGCGCCCAACCGGTAAGGGTATATGCGGGTATGCCTGTTGGCCAGTTGATATACTTTATGGTGCAAGGCAAAGTGGAGCGGCTTTACAACAAAAAGGACGATGCCAAGTACAACAACCGCACCCTGCGCCCCATTGAGAGCATGATGTGGAAGAATAAATTCTAAACCATAAACTATTGGCTTGGTTATGTGTTGATTGAGCAATAACTTACAACACAACTACCGCCAATGCGATTACTCTGCTATCTCTGTTGTTTTTTGTGGGGCTATACCCTTATGGCGCAGTCGTATGCCATTGGCCGCCAAACCATTACCCTTGTTGACCCCGCCAGAAGCAACCGCAGTATCCCGAGCGAGATTTTTTACCCAGCGTTAACTGCCGGCAACAACACCACGCTGGCCAGCGGTAACTTTGCGGTAATTGTTTTTGGGCATGGTTTCTCCATGAACTACGATGCCTACGCCAATTTCTGGAACGAACTGGTGCCGCAGGGTTATATTTTGGCCTTCCCTAAAACCGAAATCGGCCCCATCCCTTTTCCTTCCCACGGGGCATTGGCGGCGGATATGAATTATACCATCTCGTGGTTTATGGCGGAGAACAATGCGGCGAGTTCGCGCTACCATCAAAAACTGAACGGCAAGTATGCCGTAATGGGCCACTCCATGGGCGGAGGGGCCAGTTTTTTGGCCGCGGCTACTAATCCCAACGTTACTGTATTGGCCAATTTTGCCGCGGCGGAAACCAACCCCTCGGCCATAGCGGCAGCAGCTAGTATCACCGTGCCTGCCTTGGTTTTTGCTGGCTCAAAGGATTGTGTGGCGGGCCCATCCGGCAACCAAACACCTATGTACAATGCCCTTGCCTCGCTTTGCAAGGCTTATGTGGACATTACCAACGGCAGCCACTGCCAATTTGGGGAGAGCAACTCGCTCTGCAATTTCGGCGAAACATCTTCGTGTAGCGGTGCCACTTATATATCGCGGGCAGCGCAGCACGCCAAAACGTTTGAATACCTCAACCCGTTTCTGCGCTTTTACCTAAAGGGCGATTGTGCTGCTTATACCACCTACCAACAACTGTTGGCTAACCCTGTGGGGGCTACGGTGCAGCAAGTGTGCAATTACCAACTGCCTACGGCCAGCATATTTGTTGCCGGGCGGCAGAACTTGTGCGTGGGCGAAAACACTACCCTTACGGCAAGTGCCCATGCCAGTTATTGGTGGACGGATGGCAGCACCCAACAGCAAATAACCGTGAACCAGGGCGGTACCTACCAACTTATTGTGGCCGATGCTATGGGCTGCAAGGATACCGCCACGCAGCAAATCAACCAAAACAATATAGCCTTGGTGGTAGATGTGCAGCCTGTAACATGCAGTGGGCTGGCCAATGGCAAAGCGTGGGCGGCGACAACTGGCGGCTATGGCGGCTTTACCTATCTGTGGTCGGGCGGAACGGCAATAGCCAATGATACAATGGGTAGCCTAGCCCCCGGCAATTATGCCGTTTTGGTTACCGATGCCAACAACTGTACCGCCAACGCTACCTTTACCATTACGCAACCCACGCCATTGGCCGCTTCCACGGCACAGGTAGGGGCAACCTGCCACGGCG
>CAYYZT010000375.1:0-3730 GCA_964476015.1 uncultured Chitinophaga sp. | reverse complement strand
ACTATTACCCAACCTACGCCGCTACAGTTAAGCCTCACCTCTACCAACGTAAGTTGCAGCGGCTACACCGATGGTACGGCTACTGCCCTGCCCTCGGGAGGTACCGCGCCCTACTCCTACCTTTGGATAACCTATCCGTTGCAAGGCACGCAAACTGCGGTGGCATTGGGTGCGGGCATGTATACTGTGAACGCCATCGATAGAAACGGATGCGTTATTACCGATTCGGTAAGGGTAAGCACTACCACGCAGATAATCTTAACTACCGACTACGTGAACAACGTAACCTGTAACGGAGCCGCCAACGGCTCGGTGGGCATATCGGTAGTAGGGGGCAACTTGCCGTATAGGTATGCGTGGTCTCACGGCCCTACCACGGAGGATGTGGCCAACTTGGCACCGGGCCAGTATAGCGTTACCGTTTACGATAGGGATAACTGTTTTGTGGAAGGCACCTTCAACATTACGGAACCCACGGCAATGGCCACCAATATAATAGATACCATACACCTAAGCTGCAACGGTGGTAGCGACGGCACCATTACAACCTTTACCAATGGCGGTACCCCGCCTTATACCTATCGGTGGAGCAATGGCCGCACCAACCCGAACCTCATCAATGTAGTGGCGGGCACATATACCCTTACCGTAACCGATGCACAGGGCTGTACCACCACTACTACCCAAACCCTTACCGAGCCTGCGCCGCTAAGTATAGTATGGACGGTGCAGAACCCCGTGTGCTTTAACCAAACAAACGGTGCGGTACAACTAACCGTAACCGGCGGCACGGCCCCATACGATTACCTGTGGACCACTAACGATACTACCAAAGACATTAGCGGTATAGGTAGTGGTGTGTATGGGGTGTTGGTAACGGACACCAACAATTGCCTGTATTTTGATTTTGCCGTACTGTTTACCAACCCTAAAGTGGAAGTGAACGTGGCAGCTACTACCAATGCCGATTGTAATGGAAATGCTACGGGCGGTATTGTTTTGAACGTGATAGGCGGTGCTGGTGCCGGGTACACCTACACTTGGTCGAACCCGGCGGCCACGGGCCAAAACCCGACCAACCTTCCGGCGGGTATCTATAACGTTACCGTGGCCGATGCCGACGGGTGTTCCGATTCAACCACGGCTACCATTGCCGAACCCAACACGTTGATGGCCACGGTTACCAATACGGTGCATGTTACGTGCAGCGGCCTTTCCAACGGTGCCATAAGCGTTGATGTTACGGGTGGCACTCCTCCGTATACCTATGCTTGGAGCAATGGCAATACCAACGAGGACTTGGTAAACCTGCCAGCGGGTAGTTACCAATTAACCGTAACCGATGCCAACAACTGCCAAGCCACCACCGGCAACACCGTGGTAATGGAGCCTACGGTGCTTGCAACGGCATTAACGGCCACCAACCCGAGTTGCCCGGGTGCCACCAACGGCAGTATAGTTTTGGTGGTGAGCGGCGGCACTGGGCCATATACCTTTAACTGGAACAACGGTGCCCAAACGCAGAATATCAGCAGTTTGGCGGCGGGTGCTTATGCGGTGGTGGTAACTGATTTGCAGGGCTGCGTGGCTACCGATACCATTACCTTGGCCAATACCAGCAAACTGGAAGCCGTGGCCACCGTGGTGGATTTAAGCTGCAACGGCTTGGCAAACGGCTCCATCAGCTTGAGCGTAACGGGGGGCACGGGGCCATATACTTTCAACTGGAGCCCGCCCAATGCCAACAACGATACCATTACGGGCTTGGCAGGGGGCATTTATGAAGTGACGATTACCGATGCACAGGGCTGTTTCGAAAGCTTTAGTTACGAAGTGGATGAGCCGTTGCCTTTTGTGCTCTCCATCAATGCCACTTCGGTAACTTGCTTCGGCGATGCTGACGGCATGGCTACGGCAACGCTTAACGGCGGTACGCCTAATTATACGTATAGCTGGAGCGACGGGCAAACTTCCGTGGTGGCCATTGGCCTCAACCCCGGACCCATCTCCCTCACCGTTACCGATGGAAACAATTGTACCGTATCGGCCAACGCCACCGTGGCTGGCCCGACCCAATTAACGGCGGTTATTGACAGTGTGCATGCCGCCACCTGCTTCGATAGCAACGATGGCGCGGTGTTCCTAAGTGCTACGGGCGGTACGCCGGGGTACATATATTCCGTGCAGAACAACGTTTTCCAAGGCAGCCCTACGTTTAGTGGCCTAGATGCCGGGGATTATACGGCACTGGTGCTGGATACCAACAATTGCCGCTTCATAGTGCCGTTTACCATCAACCAGCCCGATGAGTGGCAGCTTGATTTTAAAGAACCTTATGTATTCATTTCGCGTGGGGCAAATATTGAGTTGCAGCCACAAAACAACAGCTTGGTGGGTATTGCTTCCTACCAATGGAGCCTATCCTTGGGGTTGAACTGTACCGATTGTCAAAACCCCGAGGCATCGCCGCTGGAAACCACTACTTATACCGTAACGGCTATTGATAGCAACGGCTGCGAGAGTATGGCACAGATAGCCGTAGTGGTGAAGAACGCCTACGAAATATTCTTCCCGAACGGCTTCTCGCCCAATGGCGATGGTAGGAACGATGTGTGGGCACCGATAGATTTTGGTTCGGCGGGCGAGATACAAATACAGGTATTCAACCGTTGGGGCGAAAAACTCTTTGAGTCGAACGACATTTCCAAAGGTTGGGATGGTAACTACAAAGGTTCCACCCTAGCCCCGGACACCTACCTTTATTTTGTGAAGGGAGTGTTTCTGGACGGAACCGAATTTGACGAAACGGGAACGATAGCCTTGGTGAGATAGTGCATGTTTCGTTATAAAAAGAGAAAACCCATGCCAAGCGTGGGTTTTCTCTTTTTATGCGCTTTTAGGGCGTTAAATTATATGCACAATATGCCTTAGGATAAGCAAAAAATCCTATTTTAGACCTTTGAAGTTTGACAACCCAGCTAACCGAACCACAGATATGAAAAGATTTACCAGCCTTTTCTCCACTTTTTTTGTTGCCCTTTACCTTTTAACCTTATTACAACCGGCTGCAGCCCAAACGGCAACTGACGGACCCATTCAATTGGAAGTGCGCTTGCGCGAGGTGAGGACTTACTTTAATGCGACCGACCAGTTGTTTGGCCTTACCGACCCGGATGAGTTGACCTATTATGTATGGGCCCGCGCCAATTCTGACATCAACGGTGCAGGCTGGCAGGGTGGCAGTTGCTTGCAAACCAACTTCAATCCTAGTTCGGCAGGTACCAACTCCAACGATTTCAACTATATTCTGTTCAACCAGTTTTATACCGGTGCCAACGTGCCCTTGTCGTTTGACCTGCGTTTGAACGCTTGGGAGCACGACGGTACGCAGGATGTAGGTATTTGTGGCGGAAGCCGTTGTACTTACGAAAACAACTATTGCTGCGGTGCCACCGTATTTGGTGCCTGCGTGGGCGTACGCCAAGAAGACGATTATCCTTGTTTTGCCAACCCTTTCCGTACGGCCATCAATTACCGTGTAGGTCCACCTTGCCAAACGTATGACCACGGCTATGTACAGATGACGCCGGGTGCTTGTGCCAACGACGTTTACCGTCCGCGCATCCAAACTTACTGGCGCTATACCAAGGGCACGGCCTGTAACAATGCCATCGATCTAGGCAACTTGATTGGGGCTACCACGCCCATACAACATTTCCACAGCAACCAG
>CAYYZT010000374.1:0-3733 GCA_964476015.1 uncultured Chitinophaga sp. | reverse complement strand
AGTTGGTGAACCGGCGGTCAGACAGCTTTTCGCTGTCCGACCGCTATCATGGTGGTGAAGCCGAGAGAACCCAATTACATTTGTGCTTCGGCACTTCCGTATTGCTTACTAATACAATAACCGACTGATCACTTCGTCTTTTATCGCGCATCGGCTGTCTGCAAGAAAAGTAGTTGAATCCATACCGACCAATGCCATGCCGAGCTCTAAATTACATAAGGTCCCGTTTCTCACACCAACATAATCGCGATAAGAAGAATATTCCCACTCTTCCATTTTTGAAACAAGTCTCGCCTTTAAAGGGTTTTGGTGTATATAATGGAAGCAAGCCGCTAAATCATTTTTGGTGACGTTCTGCGTTGCAATTTGTTTCGATTTTGCTTTTTGTTGAAACAAAGAGCCCGTGAAGCGTTCTTGTTTTTGGAGGGCTTGCGTGTATGAGCTTTGCAGTGTTCCTATCTTTCGGGATAGCACCTGTTGGACCGTTGTGAAGGAAGATCCAGACAATGGTATTAGCTGACATCCTTTTTCATTTGCGCGAAGCAAAATATGGTAGTGGTTAGGCATTAAGCAATAAGCAAGGATGCCACAGTGTGGATGGAGACATTCCCTCATTTTTTGTAGAAAATAGAGGTAATTGGAGCGATAAGGGAAAATGGGCTGTTGATTATTACCTCGATTGTATAAATGATATATTGCTCCTTCTGCAAATTGCATGCATGAATGTTTTTTCTTGTTGATGAAGATAAAATAAGTTTTGAAGCAAATATCGGCTATGCAGTCTTTTTATATATGTTGGTTTCATCTCTGCCATATCGGTCAGACAGCCTCAAGCCGTCTGACCGAAACAAAGCCCGTGGTCAGACAGCTTTTTCGCTGTCCGACCGCTATCACGGCGGTGAAGCCCGAGAGAACCTAATTACAACATGCCACTTTTGTATTTCAACACCGTCATATCGGTCGGACGGCTTGGGAGCCGTCTGACCGATACGTCTATCCTCCGTGGCCCAATTTGGTATTCCACCCCAATTGCATTAGTTTTATTTCCTGCAATAGAACCACGCTAAAAACTATATATCATGCCATTGAGAGACGAGTTTCGCTCCATTATCGATAACGCGGTGAAGGCCATCCACAGCCGCCACTTTTTTGCTCAATATCCCGAGCACCCCAAAGCCTATGGAGAGGAAGCCCAAGGCCGCGGACTGGAAGATTATAACGCCCTGCTGGGCCAACAATATACGGCCCTTGGCCAAGACGGTGCCGAAAGCTGGGTAGGGGAAGAAACCTCGCCCTATACTGGCAAGGAGTTGGGCATCAAGTACCCAAGCTTCGGCACCGAAACGCTGGTAAGTCGCGCCAATGCTGCATTTAAGACATGGAAAAATGTAAGCGTTGACGACCGCGCCGAGGTGCTGGTGGACTCGCTGGAGGCCATCAAAAACCACTTCCACCTCATTGCCCAAGCTACCCAACACACTACGGGGCAGGCGTATATGATGAGTTTCCAAGCCAGCGGCCCGCATAGCAACGACAGGGCCTTGGAGGCTTTAGCCCTTGGCTACCAAGAGCTTACCCGTTTTCCCGGCTCGTTGATTTGGGAGAAGCCGATGGGCCCAACCTCGGTAGTGCTGCACAAGCAGTTTAAGCCCGTGCCGAAAGGCGTGGGGCTGGTTATCGGCTGCTCCACCTTCCCGGTGTGGAACAGCGTGCCGGGCCTTTATGCCAGCTTGATTACGGGCAATCCCGTTATCGTGAAGCCGCACCCCAAATCGGTATTGCCGATAGCGGTGGTAGTGGCCGAAATACGCAAATCGTTGAAGAACGCCGGCTACGACCCGAACGTGGTACAACTGGCCGTGGATAGCAGCAAGAAGCTGATTACCAAAGAGTTGGCCGAGCATCCAGACGTGAAGGTTATCGATTATACGGGCAGCAGCAGCTTCGGCAATTACGTGGAAGCGTTGCCTAACAAGGTGGTTTTCACAGAGAAAGCTGGCGTGAACAGCGTGATACTGGACAGTGCCCACGACCTGAAAGCCGTACTACAGAACCTTTCCTTCGCCGTATCATTGTACAGCGGGCAGATGTGTACCGCCCCGCAGAACTTCTTTGTACCTGCTGCGGGTATTAAAACCGACTCAGGCACAGTGAGTTACGATGAGGTGGTGGCTGCTTTTAAAGAAGCCGTGGCGGGCCTTACTGGCCACCCCAAGGCTGGCCCCGGCACCCTCGGCGCCATACAGAGCGAGGCCACTTACGAGCGCGCCAAAAACAGCGCAAAGCTAGGCGGGAAGCTGGTTTTAGAGGGTACGGCGGTAGCCAATGCCGAGTACCCCGAGGCCAGGGTTTTCGCCCCTTCCATTATTGAGGTGGAGGCCAAGGATGCCGAGATTTACGAGAAAGAATTGTTCGGGCCTATTGTATTGATTATCAAGACAAAAGATACCGAAGAATCCGTAAAGCTGGCCAAGAAAATGGCCCAAGAGCACGGTGCCATCACCTGCGCCGCCTACACAACCGATGCCGACACCGCCGCCCACATCTTCGAGGAGATGGAGCAAGTGTTTACGCCGGTTTCGCTCAATTTAACGGGCAATATTTGGGTAAACCAACATGCCGCTTTTTCCGATTTCCACGTTACGGGAGGCAACCCGGCGGGCAACGCCAGCTTCACCAACCCGGAATATGTGAACAAACGCTTTGTTTGGGTGGGCCACAGGAGTATACAGTAGTAAATTTATCGCTATGCATAACGAAAGCCCCGCTATACGGGGCTTTCGGCTTTTAAGCTTAAAAATGCAGTTTGCGTTATTTTTTGAGGCATTTTTACGATAAAACGGCCCTTTTTGAGACATAATTGAGGTATTTTATCGTAAACAGCGCTTTAAGGAAATGTTGTAGTAAGCATTGTTGAGTTATGTATAGTGATTTGTTTTACTAAAAACGATTATCGACATTTTGCATGAAGTCGATTACTTTTAAATTGGGTTTTAAAAGTCAAAAGGGTATTCCAAAAGGAGCGGATGGTGGGTACCCAATTGATTGCATAGCGTAACATATTGCCATGAAAAGGTTGATACTATATATCGGCACATGCTTGCTTTGCATGCAAGCCTACCCGCAAGGCGTGGTGGAAATAGACACGCCCACCAATGCCTACACGGCCTATTACCAAACAAAGGGGCTGGATATACAGTACGTTTATCGGGCGAATGAAAACATCCAAGACTACTCCGGCAATTGGGATTTGGATGGCGATGGCGTAAAGGATAGTTTGTGGTTTGTGGGCAACGGCGGCGCCCACCTTTACTATTGTTTAAGGGTAAAACTGAGCAGCAAGAAAGCGGCGCAAGACTTTCCTGAAATCTGCCTAGACTTGCCGTTGTACGAGCCTTCAAGCCCACCAGATTTAAATGCCTGTGGTTCGCCAAGGTTCGCCATTGCCGATTTCAACGGGGATGGGAAACAGGATATCGTTGTTACAAACTATATTCGCCAAACACCCACTGGCCTGCCTGGCTACGTAGTGGTTTATTATAAAAGGGGAAAGCTCTTGGTAAGGAAAAGCTATACAAACAAAGGGTGGCTTAAATAGCAGCAACACGTTGCTTGCATTTGCCCTAAACCAAATACCACATGCCCAGCAAAAAACACTCCGTAACACAGCAGCGTATCTTGTTCATTGTTATGTGTTTGGCCGTGGCAGGCACGGTGGCTATGGGCTTTTACC
>CAYYZT010000373.1:0-3744 GCA_964476015.1 uncultured Chitinophaga sp. | reverse complement strand
TGTAAAAAACTCCAACCCAATTTATAATTGAAATTGTAATCCAACTCGCAACCCATAACTCGAAACTCGCAACAAATTCCGCTACACAGCCGTTAATAGTATGGATGCATTATAACCGCTACCTTTGCCGTATGAAATACATTTGGTTGTTTTTGTGTCTGCCGATGCTGGCGTTTGGGCAAGGGAAAGGTAAGGGTGGCGTAAAATCGAAGCTGCCCACCATTACGGCCGAAAACCTAGAGAAGCTGCATAAGGCCGAGCAAGATCTGAACCCATTGGCCTTTTCCATGATTATGGATACCAACAACTTGCAACGCATGAAGGCTTGCTATGCCTTTATACCCAAGTTTGTGGATGCGCTACAGGTGCCGGGCTCTTTCGCCTATGGGTTCGATTCGGTGCCAATCCTCTCGAAAATGTACCCGGCGGACAGTAGCTTCCGCGTAATTACTTGGCAAGTGATGCTGGATGGCGGCAGCTACCGCTACTTTGGGGCGATACAGATGAACAGCGACAAGGACTTGAAGCTCTACCCGCTCATCGACCGCACGGATTCCATCGCTAGCCCGCACGATACCATCCTCTCGCCCACTTTTTGGTACGGGGCGTTCTACTACAACATGCTGGAGACCAAGGCCAAAGGCAAAACTTACTACACGCTTTTCGGTTTCGACGGGCACGACCTTACCAGCCGCATCAAACTGATGGACGTGCTGCATTTTGAAGACGGTAAACCGGTATTCGGCGCGCCCATTTTCGAAATACCGGACAGCGTTTCGCAGCATTTTCCCTATACCGTGAAAAAGCCCGTTACCCGGTTTATGGTGTATTATAAATTTGATGCCAAGCTCACGCTTAATTATAACCCGGACGACAAAATAGTGGTGTTCGACCACATCATGGCCACCCACGAGCACGGCAAGGACATTACCTTGGCACTGGTGCCCGACGGCAGCTACGATGCCTTTGAGTGGAAAAACGGCAAATGGGTGTACATTTCCAACGTGTACGAGCTCACCATTGACCGCGGCAACCCGCCCCTGCCCGCACCCTCGCCAAACGTAAAAGGCGACATCAACCAAAAACCGAAGGTAAAGCCGTAAAGTAGCTCCATCTGGCGCAAGCAATGCGGCCGTGCAAAAACATCCACACGATTTTTGCTAGATTTATGTCGTTGTGGCGCGCAAGCATTTGCTCGTGCCTTTTCATAACCGCCAGTATCTACTGGCACCTTGTCATCCTGTAAGGAACTCCCAGTGGACGAGTACCAAGGTAAAATGTTTCGCTAACCTTTTGCGACGGGTAATGCCCATGCAACTCAAGTTCAGCGCAACGGTGCTAGGAGTTCCTTTCAGGATGACGGTATACTTTTTGGCCATCCTGCGCGTAGGCATAGCCTACGCGCAGGACGGCTTGTTCACGGGTCGTGAACAAGAGTCGAAACGTGAACACAATGCGTGTTTCTTTTTTACTATAACCATTCCATACATACGTACATAGGGCGTTGCCCTATGTACGTATGTAGCCTTAACAACTCCTAACTACTTTTCCCTGTTTTTGGCACAATTCGTGCTAAAGGCTGTTATCAATATAGCTGGGCAGGGATGGGTTTCGGCGAAATAATCGCGCCTTCCGTATATTCGTGCCGCCCATTTATAGAAGAAGTGCCTATATTAGTTGTGTAAAATCAAGTTGACAACGATGTTCAAGAGAATATTCCTGTTCGTGGCCCTTGCCGCCGCGCTGCTCACCGTCACTTTCGCGTTCGTGCGCCCGTCCGTTGCCACGGAGAAAGACCGCGTGCTGTTGGATATGCTGGTAAACGGCATCCAGCAAAACCACTATACCGATACGCCCATCGATGACAAATTCAGCGAGCGCACTTACGACCTCTTCCTGAAAAACCTCGATTTCGGCAAACGCTTCTTCACCCAAGGCGACGTGGAGGCTTTTGCCCTGTACCGCCGCAAGCTCGACGACCAAATGAAGGCCGGCAGCTACGAGTTTTTCGACCTTACGATAAGCGTGTACCAAAAACGCCAGAAGCAGATAGAGGGCTGGTACAAAGAGATATTGGCGCAGCCGTTCAATTTCGAGAAGATTGAGGACCTGGAAACCGACACCGACAAGCGCAAATACCCGAAAGACGAGAACGAACTGAAAGAACTGTGGCGCAAGCAGTTGAAATTTCAGGTGCTTACCCGCTTGGCCGATAAGCTGGACGAGCAGGAGAAAGCCGAAAAAGGCGACGAGATAAAGAAGAAAACCTTGGCCGAGCTGGAAAAAGAATGCCGCGAACGGGTACTGAAAACGCACAACGACTGGTACCACCGCCTCAACCGCCAAAACTTGGACGACTACCGCAACCTGTACCTTAACTCGATTGCCATGTCGTTCGACCCGCACACCTCTTTCCTTCCGCCGGAAGACAAGGAGAACTTCGACATTTCCATGAGCGGCAAGCTGGAGGGCATCGGTGCCACCCTGCAAGAGGAAGGCAGCTATATTAAAGTAACCAACATTGTACCCGGCAGCCCCAGTTGGAAACAGGGCGACCTAAAGGTGGGCGACATTATACTTAAAGTGGCCCAAGGCAACGAGGAGCCCGTGGATATAGTGGACATGGCCGTGGGCGATGCCGTAAAACTCATACGTGGGGCCAAGGGCACCGAGGTGCGCCTTACGGTGAAAAAGGTTGACGGGGCCATCAAAACCATCCCCATCATTCGCGATGTGGTGATATTGGAAGAAACCTACGCCAAATCGGCCGTGCTGCAAAAGAACGGCGAGAAGCACAAAGTAGGCTACATCAGCCTGCCGAAGTTCTATGCCGACTTTAACAAAACTGGCGGCAGCAACAGTGGCGACGACGTGCGCAAAGAGGTGCTCAAGCTTAAAAAGCAGGGCATAGACGGGTTGGTGATAGACCTGCGCAACAACGGCGGCGGCAGCCTGCAAGACGTGGTAGACATGGCCGGTCTGTTTTTGCCGAGCGGCCCCATAGTGCAGGTAAAATCGCGTTTCGGCCAGCCGTACCTGTTGGAAGACCGCGACCCTAACTTAGTATACGATGGCCCATTGGTAATATTGGTAAACGAGTTCAGTGCCTCGGCATCGGAAATCCTCGCCGCCGCCATGCAAGATTACAAGCGCGCCATCATCATCGGCAGCAGCCACACCTTTGGCAAGGGCACCGTGCAACGCTTTATCGACCTTGACGAAAACGTGGGCCCGGAGATGAACGGTATCAAGCCATTGGGCGTGGTGAAGCTCACTACCCAGAAATTCTACCGCATCAACGGCCAAACCACCCAGTTGAAGGGCGTAGTGCCTGATGTGGTATTGCCGAGCCTATATAGCTCGATGAACATAGGCGAAAAAGACGAGGACTACCCACTGCCTTGGCACGTGATAGCCCCAGTGCCCTATCAAGTATGGAACAACAGCGTAAGCAACTTCGACAGGGTGAGCAAAAACAGCACCGCCCGCATTAGCAGCGACAAGCTCTTCGGTTTGGTGCTGGAGAATGCCGAGCGGTTGGACATTAGCCGCAACAACAGCGTGTATAGCCTACACCTTGGCCTATACCGCGACCGCCAAAAGAAACAGCGTGAAGAGGGCAAGAAGTATGAAACGGCCAATGAAACCGAGCAGCCCATCACGGTTTCGGTGCCCGATGCCGACAAGGCCGGTGTAAACGCAGATGCCAGCAAAAAGGAACGTACCGATGCTTGGCACAAAGAC
>CAYYZT010000372.1:0-3752 GCA_964476015.1 uncultured Chitinophaga sp. | reverse complement strand
GCCACGGCAATAGCGTAACCGTGCCCGGCAACTACGTGCTGCACTTTCAGGGGTATGTGGACAATACCATTTCCGATGTGTTTGTTAACGGGGTCAGTATGGGCATCAGTGGCGGGGCATTTGCGCCGGGCACAGGGCTGAATTTTTCGCTGCCGGGACCTTGGATACAGGGCACCAACTACGTGGATGTGCTGGTTTATAACTACCCCAACGGTGGGCAGAGCAACCCGTATGGGTTGCTGTTGGTGCCCAACGTACAGGCTACTACCAACGTGGACAGCGATGGCGATGGCATACCGGATATCGACGATGCTTGCCCTTGTGCTTCCAGCAATTTGCCCGATGGTTGCCCGCCACTGATAACGGGCGATACCATTATCTGCTTTGGCGAAACCACGGTACTTAAAAGCCATTTGGCAGGCACTTATGTTTGGAGCACCGGTGCCACCATCGATTCCATCATCGTTTCGCCCACTGGCAACACTACCTATAGCGTAACCGTAACGGAGGCTTTCGGCACCACCCATACCAAAACCGTAAACGTAATAGTACATGCATTGCCCAATGCGAGCATCAGCCCTGCCACGGCGGCTATTTGCATAGGGGGCGATGTTACGCTTACAGCCAGCGGGGGCACTGGTTATGCATGGAGCAATACCGCATCAACGGTGGCGGTGAACGTAAGCCCCGGTGCCAACACCACTTATACCGTTACAGTAACGGATGCGAACAACTGTACCGCATCCACCAGCCGAAGCGTAACGGTGAACCCGCTGCCCGTGCCCGACATCAACCCAACGGTTGCGGCCATTTGTTTGGGTGGCGATATTACGCTTACCGCTAGTGGTGGCACTGGTTATGCATGGAGCAATACCGCATCCACGGTGGCGGTGAATGTAAGCCCCGGTGCCAATACCACTTATACCGTAACGGTAACGGATGCCAACAACTGTACCGCATCCACCAGCCGCAGCGTAACAGTGAATCCTTTGCCCGTGCCCAATATCAACCCTGCCACGGCCATTATTTGCACTGGCGATAACATCACCCTCACGGTAAGCGGCGGCAATGGTTACTTGTGGAGCAATGCCGATGCCACGGCGGCTACGGTGGTTAGCCCAATCACCAATACCACCTATACCGTTACGGTAACGGATGCCAATAACTGCTCGGCATCCGCCAGCCGAAGCGTAACGGTTAATCTTTTGCCCGTGCCCAACATCAACCCTGCCACGGCCACTATTTGCGTGGGCGATAACGTTACGCTTACCGCCAGCGGGGGCACAAGCTACTTATGGAGCAATACCGATGCCACGGCGGCTACCGTAGTTAGCCCAATCACCAATACCACTTACACCGTAACGGTAACGGATGGGAACAACTGTTCTGCCACTGCCAGCCAAAGTGTAACGGTGAACCCGTTGCCGGTGCCCAACATCAGCCCCGCTACTGCGGCCATTTGCATTGGCGATAATATCACTTTAACGGCCAGCGGGGGTACCAGTTATTTATGGAGCAACGCCGCTGCCACTACAGCCATTACCGTAAGCCCTAGCAGCAATACCACTTATACCGTAACCGTAACGGATGCCAACAACTGTTCTGCCACCACGGCTAGGAGCGTTGTGGTAAACTTGTTGCCTGTGCCAGCTATCAGCCCCGGCACGGCCACCATTTGCGAGGGAGACTACATTCAACTGACCGCTAACGGTGGAAGCACCTATGTTTGGAGCAATGCCCAAACCACGGCAGCCATAAATGTTTCGCCAACTGCCAATACCACCTATGTAGTAACAGTTACCGATGCCAATGGCTGCACGGCCAGCGAGTCAAGGGATGTTACGGTAAATCCCGCATCCATTCGGAGGGTTTATACGGTTATTTGTACCCATCACGTCTATGTTTTACCCGATGGGGAAATAGCAACCGCTTCGGGCTTTTATTACGATACGCTTACATCCCATACGGGTTGCGACAGCATTATAACTACCGAGGTGAAAATAGTAGAGTTGAGCATAACGCTTACCGCTACGCCCACTAATTGTTTTGGTGATAGCACCGGCACCATTGTGGCCACGGATAGCGGTGGCATAGGTTGGACCACCTATCAATGGAGCGACCCCAACTTTAACGATAGTATCGTTACCAATGCCCATGCAGGCATTTATTCGGTAACGGGCACCGATGTTTATGGCTGTACGGCCACGCAAACCGTGCAGGTGGCCCAGCCCGACTCATTGGTGTTGACCGCCCAAGTAACCGATGTTTCTTGCTTTGGAAAGGCTGATGGCAGCATATCGTTATCGGCTACGGGTGGTACGGGGGCATATCAAATGCTGATGGACGGTGTGGTCTCGCACGATGGGTTGTTTGCCGATTTGGGCAATGGCAGCTATGCGGTGGGTTTGGTTGATGCCAACGGCTGCGAACTGCACGATACCTTGACGGTATTGCAGCCCGATTCGTTTATGCTTTTTTCCGCGCACGATAGCTTGTGGATGGAACTGGGCGATACGCTGGACATGGATATGTGGTCGAATTTTGACCCCATGACCCGCTACCAATGGGACCCTCACCCCGGACTGGATTGCCACGATTGCCCCAACCCGCATTTTCAAGCACACGATACGGATACGCTGCATTTAACCACGCTAACGCAATCGCCTTACCAGAACGTGGAGTGCGCCCATAAATTTGATGTGCCGGTGTTGGTAAAGGAGAACAAAAACCTGTTTATACCCACCGCATTTAGCCCTAACGGCGACTCGCAGAACGACGAGTATCGCATATACGGAAATCTAAAGGGCTTACGCATCTTCAACATCAAGGTGTTCGACCGCTGGGGTGGGTTGGTATTCGAAAGCAGCGATCCTTATTTTAAATGGGACGGCCTGTACCACGGCAAATTGGCCAGTGGCGGCATATACATTTATGTGGCGCGCTACGCTTGGCTCAGTGGCTGGGAAATTATGAATACCGAGCAAGGCAGCCTAACAATATTAAGGTAGGCTTAATAATGCCTATATTAGTAACATCAAACTATCCTATTATCCAATGAAAAATTTACTACCGCTGCTGGCAGGCGCGATGTTGTTGCTGCATATTTCAACTTTCGGGCAAAACAATCTGCCCACGCTTTCGCCCCGTACCAAAATATTCCTCTATGAGCAAGCGGGGGTAGACAAGCCTTGGATAAGCCCAGACTATGTGTACAGGCAAACCCCTCAAGGGTTGTTTATGTCGGCCATGATAAAAGTTGGCCCAAACGTGGACGAGGGTACCTTTTCCGCACTGGGGGCCAAGGTTAATACCAAGGCAGGCAACATTTGGACGGTGATGATACCCATTGGCCAAGTAGCGGCATTTGCCCAAATAAAGGGTATTGAGTACATCGAACTGGATGAGCCGATTGATATGAGCATGGACTCCGTAAGGAAATTCACCCATGTTGATTCGGTACACCAAGGTATCGATCTGCTGATGCCCTATGCGGGCAAAGACGTGATTATAGGAGTGATTGACAGGGGCTTTGATTATACCCACCCTGCCTTCTACGATACCTCTGGCGGTGTTTTGCGCCTGAAACGGGCATGGGAACTGAAGAAGAACGGTACTCCGCCCACGGGTTTTAGCTATGGTAACGAACTTACGGACAGCCTCGGCTTCTATACTGCTGGATGCGACGACATTAAGAATTCCCACGGCACGCACGTGGCGGGTATTGCGGCAGTTGGGCTGCCCACGCCGCTACC
>CAYYZT010000371.1:1056-3753 GCA_964476015.1 uncultured Chitinophaga sp. | reverse complement strand
CATTTGTTGTGTACAATGGTATCAACTATAATCTGTATAGAATCGCGCTGAACGATACCGCTGGTGTCAATGCCTTTACAGCCGTTGGCATCCGTTACGGTCAAGGTGTACATACCTGCTGCAAGGTTGCTTAGGTTGGCGGTAGTAGCACCGCTGCTCCATAGGTAAGTGTATGGGGTAGTACCACCACTTACAGTAGTAGTAATGGAACCAGTGCTCTGTCCGTTGCAACCGATATGGGTTTCGGTAGTAACAATCTTAAGGCTGTCTTTCTGTGTTACCGTGGCATTTGCCAAAGCGGTACAGTTGTTGGCATCGGTTACGGTTACGGTATAGGTACCGGCCGTTACGTTGTTAAGGTCTTTGCTGGTAGCGTTGGTGTTCCACTTATAAGTATAAGGCGAAGTTCCGCCGCTTACGGTCAAGGTTACTTTACCAGTGCTGCCACCGTTACAGTTTACATGGGTAGGAACCGCAGAGGCACTAATTGGGTTTGGCTGGCTTACCGTTACGCTAGCAGTGGCCACGCAACCTTTGCTATCAGTCACGGTCAGGGTATAAGTACCAGCAGCAACACCGCTTATGTCTTCGGTAGTGGCACCCGTGCTCCACTTATATGTATAGCCAGGGGTACCACCGCTAATAGTAGCGTTGATAGAACCCGTGTTACCACCGCTACAAAGTACCGGCGATGGTACGCTGCCGATTGTAAGTGGAGGTACTCCAGTAACAGAAACAGTTTTAGCTACGGTACATCCTTTCGCATCGGTAACTGTTACGCTATATGAGCCTACGCCCAAGCCAGTAATGGCAGCAGTGGTGCGGCCATTGCTCCAGCTATAAGTATATGGTGAGGTGCCGCCCGATGGGGTTACGGTAGCCGTACCATCAGTACCACCGATACAGCTTACCGGGGTAGAGGCAATATTTGCGCTAAGGGCCGATGGGGCAGAAATGGTTTTGCTGGCAGTAGCGGTACAACCCTTCGCATCGGTTACGGTTACGGTATAAGTGCCCGAACCAAGGTTGCTAAGGTTTTGGGTAGTGGCACCATTGCTCCAGCGGAAGCTGTAGGCAGTAGTACCGCCAGATACGGTCAAGGTAATGGTACCGGTATTTCCGCCGGCGCAACCTGGGTCAACAGCATTTGCGCTCACCGATAGGGCCGCTGGGGCGGTAAGGGTTTTGCTTACGGTAGCAGTACAGCCGCGGGCATCGGTTACGGTAAGGGTGTAAGTACCGGCAGCTACGTTGGTAAGGTCTTGGGTGGTAGCGTTGTTGCTCCACTTATAGGTGTATGGGCTAGTACCACCGTTTACGGTAGCATCTATTGAGCCAGTTCCACCAAAGCAATTTGGGTCTACTGTAGTAGCGGTTACCGTAAACGTAGCAGGCACCACTATGGTGCCAGAGTAGGTGGCCTTACAGCCAAACTTGTCGGTAACGGTTACGGTGTAAGTGCCCGCGCCCAGGTTGCTAATGTCTTTGGTGGTGGCACCGTTGCTCCAAGAGTATGTGTATGGCGTGGTGCCGCCATACGGCGCAAGGGTAATGGAACCCGTAACGGAGGTACACGTAGGTTGCGTAATGGTACCTTTTACGCCCAAGCCCGATTTTACGCGGTTTATTTTTACGTCATCGGTAGCGGTACAGCCGTTGTTGGTTACGGTTACGGTATAAGTTTGGGTGGTGTTGGAAGTAACGGTGATGCTGGCAGTGGTAGCACCGGTGCTCCACTTGTAGGTGCCGCCGCCAGTGGCGGTAAGGGTAGCAGGCAATCCTTCGCAAAGGGTTTGGTCGGGGCCCGCGTTTGCAGTGGCATTGTTCACAAACACTACCACTTGGTCGCTATCCTCGCACACGGTGGTGAAGGAAATATCGTCCAAGCCAAAGTCGTTACCGTTGGCTATCGTGTTTTGGTTTACAATGGAAATGCGGGCGGTGGTAGCACTGCCAGAGTTCCACACGGCATAAAACTGCACCCAGTTGTTCGGGCTGCTGGGCGAGCTGATAACAGGGCCCATCAAAACGCCGTTAACGGAAAAAGCCAAGTTTGCAGAAACCAGGTTGTTCAAAGCGGTAATCCAAGTAGAAAAATAGTAGGTAGTGTTCGGGTTAACGTTTACGTTCTGTCTCCATACTTCCACACCCGCAACGGTAGCTCCGTTTATGATCATGAACTTGCCGCTTCCGCCACGGCCAGTACCGAAGAAGTTGCCGTGGTAGTTATTGGCATTGTTGCCCACATTGTATCGGCCCTCTGGGTAAAGGTCGCTGTGGAAATTGTACTCACTGGTAAAGCCCGTGTTGCCCGATTCAAAGTTGCCGTTGGTCACCAACTCGCCACTTGGCACACCGCCCGTTACGGTGTAGGTAGTGGTTACTGTTGGGCTAGCCACGGGGTTGGCAATATTCGGATTGCTCAAACCGGTAGCAGGCGACCATTTGTAGATGGTTGCCCCGGATGCGCCCATTTGCACGGACGAACCCCTACAGATGGTTTTGTCGGCACCGGCGTTCACATTCACGTTCACGCTGCTGATGGTAACCGATTGGGTTGCCGTACAGCCTTGCTTGTCCGTGGAGGTTACGCGGTAGGTGCCCGAAGCCAGGCCCGTAATGGTAGCACCGGTTGCCCCGTTGCTCCATCGGTAGGTATATGGCGAGGTACCATCGTAAGCGGTAGCGGTAGCCTTA
>CAYYZT010000371.1:0-1046 GCA_964476015.1 uncultured Chitinophaga sp. | reverse complement strand
GCTTTTCACCCCATCGCAGGAGTTACTGCCGCTTATTTTGATAACGCAGTGGCAATTGACGCCCGGAGGGTTTACCGCGACCGCGTTAACATGGCCTAAAACAAGAAACAGGAAGCAACAGACAACTGTTGGCAAAATGTTGATAAAACGGGACTTTATCATTACGATAACGTTTTTATACTTTTCTATATTGTGTAGCAATAGCGCAATTGGACGGAATACACCAAAGGCATACCCTGCAATGTATTCCACCGCAATAGGGATGTCAAGTATTTTTTCAATAAAAATTCGAGAGTGGTAAAACCCATGTCGATTTCGCGCAATTTGAACAGTCCACATCGCGTTGTACGTGGACACACCAAAAAAGATTTCTATTTCCCTTTCTTTTTCCCCGAAAGAAAGTTGTGAGCAATCCAACTGCGAAATTAGCGTTTTTTATCACTTATCAATAATTTTTTTCTGCCTCAACAGCACTTTTACCCTTATTCCATTACACTTGCATAGCATTTATTACGAATGAACGGCTCACTTTTACGGTTCACCCTGTTAATTCCACGATTCGTTTACTACAATATTTTTTTATACGTCCGCACATTTTCTTGGCAGCACCTATATTTAATCTAAACTTAACAAACGGCCTTGCCCCTAATCATTAATTTCGCCCTTGCATCTAAACCCAAACCATGCAACGCTTTCTTCCCATTTGTTTACTGTTCGCTTTGTTCCTTTTTGCCTGTGGCCCTACCGAAAAACCCGTAGCCGAAAAACCTAGTGAAAGCACCAGCCCCGCCCGCCCCAAGAACATTATTTTTATGGTAGGCGATGGCATGGGCCTTAGCCAAATAACCGCAGGCATGTATAGCAACGGCAACAAGCTTTTCTTGGAGAAATTGAGACACATCGGCTTTAGTAAAACCTACTCTTTCGACAACCTGATAACCGACTCGGCAGCAGGGGCCACGGCCTTTTCTTGCGGGGTAAAATCATACAACGGCGCCATAGGTGTGGGGCCTGATACCATTGCCAAGGAAAGCATTATGGAAACG
>CAYYZT010000370.1:0-3754 GCA_964476015.1 uncultured Chitinophaga sp. | reverse complement strand
TGTTCGCTTATCTCAAATGGGGCCACAAGTCAAGGTTCGTATACTAAAGATGCCGCTCACCCGACTTTTCCACTCGCCCGTTTCAGCCTATCGTTCACGGCCCTGCCGATGCCGGTATCGGGCACGGGTTCGGCAATGATAAGGTCCACGTCCAATTTGTCTAGCTCGCGCAAATAAGCGAACACGTTGGCGGCGGCTTCGGCCAAATCTCCCTTCGGCGAGAGGATGCGCTGTTGTTCCAACGGTATTTCCGGCAAAGGCTCCTTAAATGCCAGTACCCCTACCCTTTCTTGAAAATGCTGCCCGTATAGCAGGCTCAAATTGCCCAACAATACCCGTTTGCCCGGCGCATAATGGTTCAGTAACATGCCGGGGGCTAGGGGCTTGTCATGGGCCTCGGTGGTGGCATGGATGATATCGCCCACTACGGCCTTCAATGCCTCCTCGCTGGTGCCGCCTTGGCGCAACAGGTACACGCTGTCGTCTTTTACCATTACAATGGTCGACTCCACGCCTACGGTGCTGGCGGCCCCATCCAAGATGTAGGCCACTTTTTCGCCCAACTGCTCCGCCACGTGCAGCGCTTGGGTAGGACTGATGTAGCCCGACGGGTTGGCACTCGGCGCGGCCAAGGGGAAATCGAGCGAGCGCAGCAATTGCAGTGTGAGGCTATGCGCGGGCACGCGGATGGCCACGGTATCCAGCCCACCCGTAACAATATCGGGCACGGATTCGTGTCTCGGCAGCACCAATGTCAACGGCCCCGGCCAAAACACCTCCGCCAGTTGCCTTGCCTTTGGCGGGAACTCGCTGGTGAGCGCTACGGCATGTTCCAAATCGGCCACGTGCAATATCAAGGGGTTAAAACTCGGCCTGTTCTTCGCCTCGAAAATGCGCGCCACCGCTTCGGGGTTCAGCCCGTTGGCCGCCAGCCCGTACACGGTTTCGGTAGGGATGGCCACCAGTTGGCCGTTTTGCAGCAACTGTTTGGCTAGGGCTAGGTCTTTTCCTATTTTCGTCATGCTTTATGGCGCGTCAATCCCGCAAAAATACACAATCCGCTTCTTGGCTGCTATCGCTGGCCATTTTGCTGTTTATAGCCGTGGTGCTCTATCTGCTTTGGCAATATCGAAACCAATCCGCCACCACCAAACCCCAAGGCCGGCAATTGCCGGGAATTACCCAAAACTACCGCGACCTGCTGCCCCGCAACACCGCCAACTGGCAAACAGTGGATTATACCGGGTTCACGCTTGCCTATAACGAAGCCACCGAACAGCCCGCTTGGGTAGCCTATGTGCTTACGGATAGTATGGTGCTCTTCGGCAACGCCGCCCGTAAAGACCATTTTAAAGCCGACCCGAACATCATCACCGGCTCCGCCGCGCTGGAAGATTACAAGGGCAGCGGCTATACCCGTGGCCACTTGGCACCCGCCGCCGACATGAAATGGAGCACTGAGGCCATGGCCGAGAGCTTTTACCTGAGCAACATGAGCCCGCAGCTGCAAAACTTTAACGGCGGCATCTGGAAAATATTGGAGGAAAAGGTGCGGAACTGGGCCATAGACTATGAGACCGTTATCGTGGTAACTGGCCCCGTTTTCAAAAATACCACCACCACCATCGGCCCGAACAAAGTGGCCGTGCCGGATTATTTCTACAAAGTAGTGCTCGATGTTTCGCCGCCGCAGTACAAGGCCATCGGCTTTGTCATGGAACATAAAAAGGGCAAGAAGGAACTGTACGAGTATGCCGTGTCGGTAGATTCGGTGGAAAAATTCACGGGACTGGATTTCTTTATCGCCCTGCCCGATAGCACGGAGGAGTTGCTGGAACAAGAACTGGATACGGGGCTGTGGGCGTGGTAGATATTGTCCGAATCAGAATTTACAGAATTAGAAAATTTTAGAATTGAACTAGGTTTGCTCGTCCGCGCTTCCAGCGCGGATGTAGTAACTTTGAGCCTTCGACACTTCCCATATCTCCATCCCTATGCCTACCATCGTACTCACTACCATCATCCAAGCCCCTGTACAAGTTTGTTTTGATTTGTCTCGAAGCATCGACTTACACCAAATATCCACCGCCCACACAGGGGAGCAGGCCATTGCGGGAAAAACGGCAGGGTTGATAGCACTGGGCGAAAGCGTTACGTGGCAGGCAAAACACTTGGGCGTGTGGCAAACACTTACTTCCAAAATTACGGCCATGGAGCCGTATGGCTACTTCGTGGATGAAATGACACAGGGCATTTTCGCTTCTATGCGGCATGAGCACATTTTCGAGGCGAAGGAAGGCATCACCTACATGAAAGACGTATTTGCCTATACTTCTCCCCTTGGGCCATTGGGCAAATTGGCCGATTGGCTGTTTTTACAACGGTACATGACGCGGTTGCTCCATACCAGAAACCAAACCATCAAGGCTTATGCTGAGAATGGGGGGTAACGAAATCTATTTTAAAACTGTCTTCTGAACATCTGAGTTATAGTGAAACTTATTTTTCAATTGACTAACTAAAAGATCGATAAAAGCTAGTCTTTTATCGAGCGAAAGGGTTTCAACCTCTATTTTTGATAAAGGACAACCTACTAAGCTTGAAAGAAAATCAAAATCGTAAGAATTTTTAAGCTTGGAGAATGCCATTTCAGAATCACCATTAGTCGATAATATTTCTAACTTTTCAACGCAGAATTCAAAAGATATGTTTTTTGAGGAAAGAAGATTGTATATTTTCTTAGAAAAATCCATCAAGGAAGGATTGTTTATGATGGTAATATGAGGAGATATTTCTTTAAAATCCCTTTTCCACCAAATGCGCTCGATATTGTCAAGATTTGCCTTGAAAAAGAGTGTAAACTGTTTCTCATTTTCAAAAGTCCCAACACCGTCTACAATTGCTTCTTCTCCTTCCACTATTGAATTCCAAGTATCAATTTGGTCCTTGCGTGGAAGATTGGCCTTGTTATAATATGGCCCACGTACTGTAATATGTGAAGAATGTTTTTGATTAGGATCCGCTAATAGCCTTATTCCATCAACGATTGCACTAACTTCCTTATCAGGGATATAAATTACTAAATAATATTTCTTTCTTGACACCATAACTAAATAACAAGGTACATCATTAAATCATTCTTTTCAAGCCCAGTCATTGTGCTATATAATTCCTTGCCAAATATCTTCGATTTTTCAAAAATCGCATTCCTTTTTACTTCATCACCAATTTTGTCTTCCAATTCATCTTGAGCACAACCTGTAAAATCCAAAAACTCTTCATACAGTCCTAATAGTGTCTTAATGTTCGTTTCCGCTTTGGGATTCTGGATGGAGATTGTTTTTAGACGTTCAATTGGGGTTTGCTTTGAAATTGCAAATACTATCTCCTTACTCACAACTTGTTCTATTGATAATATCTGCAATAAAAAGGAAAAACAGGTTAGTTTTCTACTGAACCTTAACTTCAAATTTTTTATGTGTGACTTATTTATTCTATTAAAATCTTTTTTTCCTCCCTTACTAAGTCTATTTCTTTTGTGCTCGTAATTAAGACAAAGAGTTCTCCAAAACCGTATAATATCATTCACTAAAAATATCGGCTCAAAATCTTTAACATGGTCATGGAAATCTCGGTAATAAGTACCAATAATCTGTTCTAAGACTTCATTAAAAAATTTCTCATTATATACAGGGTAGCTTTCTAAAAGCAAAAGAAGTCTTGCCGTAAAATAGTTCTTATAGTCATCATTAGG
>CAYYZT010000369.1:1686-3756 GCA_964476015.1 uncultured Chitinophaga sp. | reverse complement strand
AAAAATCAGCCGCCCGTCCATCATGCCGTACTGGCCCGTCTCCACCATAAACAGCATCATGGCCGTTTGTGCGCTGTAAAAGTGGTTGCCGATGCTGTCGTGCGTAATGGGGATGTACTTGGTGCCGCTGGTGGTGCCGCTGGTTTTGGCCAGATACTTCGGTCTGCCCGGCCACGTAACGTCCGCCTCGCCGTTTTTGATGCGCTCGAAATACGGTTTCAGCCCCTCGTAATCGCGGATGGGCACCCGTTGCTTAAAATCCTCGTAGGTGCGGATGGATGCAAACCCGTGGTCGTTGCCGAAAGCCGTGTACCGCGCCTTCTTCACGATGGACCCAAAAATGGCCTCTTGGCACTCCACCGGCCGTGCGGCCCACTTGCGCACCTTGCGCGCCACAAACTGGGCATAGGGTTTTATTAAGCGAGCCTTTATTCCCATGGCGTTTTTAATGTGCTGATTTCGATGTGCCGATGTATCAATGTGCAAATGTACCGATTAAATTGGTGGATAGCGAGGCTGTTAGTGAGCTCGCGGGCCATGTAGCGTGGGCAAAGGAGGGCAGGGGGGTAAAAGATAGGCGCATGCCTGCCCAACGGCTAGGGCATTGTTTTTTACTCACTATACAACCCGTAACTCGTAACCCACAACTAAGTTACCTCGGCAACACCACATGCATTTGCGTACCGTTGCCTTCGCTGGAGAAAGCTTTTAGAAAGCCGCCATGATTCTGCACAATGCGGCGGCAAAGTGCCAACCCGATGCCCGAACCCGGGAAAACGTTATCGCCGTGCAAGCGGCTGAAAACCTCAAAAATACGGTCGGCATAGCGGGTGTCGAAACCAATGCCGTTGTCGGTGAAAACGATATGGTAATAATGTTGCGGATTGGGTACCGATAGGCCCAAAAAATCCGCGTTTTCCGCATCCAGCACTTTGCTGTGGATGGTAAGCACGGGCGGCACCCCTTCCTTGGTAAACTTGAGCGAATTACCCACCAAATTATACAGCAACTGGTTCATTTGCAGCGGCACGGCATCTATGGTGGGCAACGCTCCGCCATCCAGCGTCGCGCCCTTTTCCCTTATCACCAGCTCAAAATCGGCCACCACGTTTTGGAATACCGTGTTCAAATCCACGGCTTTGGTAGTTTCTTCTGTCTTCAACAAGCGCGAAAACTCCAATAGGTCGCGAATGAGTTGCGACATGCGCTCCGACGATTTCATCACTTTGCCTACCAATACCCTCGCATCGGGGCTAAGCGAGGCCATTTCGTTCAGCATGTCCGAAAAAATGCGGATTTTTCGCAGCGGCTCCTGCAAATCGTGCGAAGCCACGTAGGCGTACTGCTCCAGTTCTATGTTAGAGCGTTCCAGCTTGGCATTAGCCTCCGTAAGATCTTTTGTGCGCTCCTTTACCCGCTCTTCCAGTTCTTCGGAGAGAATGCGGTAGCGCTGCTCGCTTTCCTGTAGGTCGCGCTTGGCTTTTAGCTCGGGGCGCAGGTCGCGCATTACGGCCCCCACAGCTATGGGCGCGCCCGTGGCGGGGTCGTCAATGCGCAGGGTATTGTTGAACACGGGGAACACTTCGCCCGTTTGCATGTGCCTCACCAACATGGTGCCCGCCCAGCGGCCATGACTCATTACGGCTGGCAATACCTCTTGCTGCACCTGCGCAAAATCTTCGGGGCGGTGTAGTTCCGCAATGGGGGTATCCCTTACGTGCTGTTCGTTATCAAAGCCCAGCATTTCCATACCTGCTTTGTTGATGTAGGAGTTACGGCCATCCAGTTCCAACAGCGACATGAGGTCCACGCTATTGTCTACCAGCGTAAAGAGCTTCTGCTGGGTTTCCAATAGGGTTTGCCTGCTGGCGTTCTCGGTTTGTGCGGCACATGCCTGGGTGCTTGTAAGCGTGTTGATGATTCTACTGGCCTGTCCGTTCTCGTACAGGATAATACCCTTGTTAAAAACACGGTGCTCGCTTTCGCCTGCCAACAACCTGTACTCCATGGTAAAAGTGGTACGGCTGCCCGCTATGGCGGCCTCCAGTGCCTCGCGCACGGCTACTCGGT
>CAYYZT010000369.1:0-1676 GCA_964476015.1 uncultured Chitinophaga sp. | reverse complement strand
ACGAGTTGATGCCATTGTTGGCCGGGAAAAAAGCGGCTATATTGTTGGTATCCCACGAGAAAATGCCCGTGGCCAAATGCATTTGCCATACGGCCTCTTGCCATTCTAAAATAATTGCCTTCCCCTCTGCCATAAACCCTTGGTTACTTGATGGTAATTTTAATACAAAAAACGGAAACTACCCATAATTGGCGTACCTTAGTCTCCGATTTTCAACCTAAGAATCTGGATATGGCTAAATTCCTTTTACTGGTTGATGATGATAGCGACGACCAGGAACTGTTTTTAGAAGCACTTCAATTAGTGGATAGCGAAGTGAAATGCTTGGTTGCAAAGGACGGAATAGAGGCCCTCTCCCTACTCGACAAGCTTTCGCCCGAACTGCCCAATCTAGTGTTCCTCGACCTGAACATGCCCCGCATGGATGGCCTTACGTTTCTTACGCACGTAAACGCCAAAGAATCTCTTAAAGACTTAAAAGTGGTGGTTTACTCCACCAGCAACCAGCCAAAACACAAGGAAGATGCCGCTAAGTTGGGTGCCATCGATTTTGTGGTAAAACCAGACAACTTTGCCGGTATGCAAAAGGCTATTGCCGGTGCGCTGGGCAAGGTAAACTGACGTGTTTGTTGATTGATTATTAGGTTGATTGGCAGAAACCTCCGCCAACTCACGTACCCAAATACAGCCCAAACCCGAACAACAGGCTAAACAGTAGTGTGCTTAGGGCAAGTACCTTAAGTTGTGGGTCGAGCATGGCGGGGTCTGCCGTTTGCGCCACCGTGCGCAAGTGCTTAAGGAACAAAGGACCCGAAAGTAAAAAAGCAAGCTGCCAAATGCTTTGATAGCGGGCAAAAGTAAACAGCAAGGCCGCCGCAAATGCAACAATAATAAGCGTTTGATGATAACGCTTGGCCTTCTCGAAGCCCAACCGCACCACCATGGTTATCTTGCCCGCTTTCTTATCGTTGATATGGTCGCGCAGGTTGTTCAGGTTCAATACGCCCGTGCTCAGGCAGCCCATGGTAATGGCGGGTAAAAACACCAAACCACCCAATGGGTCGATAGGTAATGTATTGGCATATAAATAATAGGTGCCCGCCGTACCCACCAGTCCAAAGAAAATGAACACGAAAATATCGCCAAAGCCACGGTAGCCGTACGGGTTTTTACCCGCCGTATATTTTACCGCAGCGGCAATGGCCCCCAACCCCAAACCAAGGAATACGAGGATATTCACCCAATCTTTAAACGCCACGGCCAACAGCGCAATACCGCTGGCCAATGCCAACACACCGAACACGCTCATGGCCAACAGCATATCTTTCGCGCTGATGGCACCGCTTTGCACGCTGCGCTTGGGGCCGATGCGGCCCTCGTTGTCGGCACCGTGCTGGCTATCGCCGTAGTCGTTGGCCAGGTTGCTTAGGATTTGCAGGAATAAGGTAGTGGTAACGGCCAATATAAACACAGGCCAACGGAAAGCGAACACGTTGGCCGCCAAAAACGAACCCATGATTATGGTGCTCAACGCCAACGGCAACGTACGCAGCCGGAAAGCGGATAGCCAGTGTTTTATGGTGTTATTTTTGCTCATATTTTGTATTGACCACCCCCAACCCCTCCTTTTGCCATTCGCTCTTCGCTTTTCAAGGAGGGGGGCTGCCAGCTTCTCG
>CAYYZT010000368.1:0-3779 GCA_964476015.1 uncultured Chitinophaga sp. | reverse complement strand
CGCCCGACGTAACCATAGATGCGCTGTATGCCTTTACGGAGTGCGAGGCGAGCATATCGCCTAACGCCTGCGTGATTATACAAGACAAGCCGCATTTCCTTTCCGTAAACGAGATATTGCGCCTGTGTACGTTCCAAACCAAGGAATTGCTGCGCCGCGAACTGGAGATTGAAAAGAAGGCGTTGGAGGAAAAATGGCATTTCGCCTCGCTGGAAAAAATCTTTATCGAGAACCGTATCTATCGCGACATCGAGGAACAGGAGACGTGGGAAGGAGTGATAACAGCCATCGACAAGGGGTTGACACCGTTTAAGGGCATCTTCCACCGCGAGATTACGGAAGAGGACATTATCAGGCTTACTGAAATCAAAATAAAGCGCATCTCCAAGTTCGACTCCTTTAAGGCCGATGAGTATATCAAAAAGCTGGAGGAGGAACTCAAACAGGTAAAACACCACCTCAAGCACCTTACCGATTATGCCATAGCCTACTACCAACGCCTGAAGGACAAATTCGGCAAGGGCCGTGAGCGTAAAACGGAAATACGCCTGTTTGACAACATACAAGCCGCGCAAGTGGCCGTGGCCAACCAAAAGCTGTACATCAACCGCGAGGAGGGATTTGTGGGCTACGGCATGAAGAAGGACGAGTATATAACCGACTGTTCGGATATCGACGACATTATCGTGTTTCTCGAAGATGGCCGCTACCAGGTAACCAAAGTGAGCGAAAAGGCTTTCGTGGGCAAGGGTATCATCCATGCAGGCGTGTGGAAACGCGGCGACGAGCGGATGATATACAACGCCGTGTATTGGGATGCCAAAACCAAGCGGGCCTTTGCTAAACGCTTTGCCGTGCCCGCCGTAACGCGCGACAAGGAATATGATGTATCGCAGGGCAACAAAAACAGCAAAATACTATACTTCAGTGCCAACCCCAACGGCGAGGCGGAGATAGTGGGCGTGCAACTTACCCAAGGCAGCACGGCCAGGGTAAAGAAATTCGATTTTGACTTCTCTACCTTGGAGATAAAAGGCCGCACTAGCAAGGGCAATACGCTCACCAAGTACCCGGTGAAGAAAATCGAGCGGGTATCGGCAGGTACATCCACGCTGGGCGGTATCGATGTGTGGCTGGATGAATCCGTGGGCCGCCTGAATATGGAGCAGCGGGGCCGATACCTCGGCAACTTCCAAGGCGACGACAAACTCTTGGTGATTTTCAAAGACGGCCACTACGAGGTTACGGGTTTTGAAATGACGAACCGCTACGATTTGTCGGACATCCTCTTTATACAGCAACTGGACGTATCGCAAGTGCTTACCGCCATCCACTACGATGGCGAGAAGCAGAATTATTTTGTGAAACGCTTTTATATAGAACAGACCAAGCAGGGCCAAAAGCACCTGTTCATCAGCGAAACGAAGGATAGCAAGCTGCTGTTTGTGTCGTTTGACAGCCGCCCGAACGTGGAGGTACACGTAACCAAAGGCAAGGCTAAAACGCCGGAGGTGGAAACCATTGCCTTGGCCGACTTTATCGACATAAAGGGCTGGAAAGCCCTTGGCAACCGCCTAAGCCTGAACGACGTGGTGAGCGTAAAGCCCCTGGAAAGCGACCCCGAGCCGGAACCCGAACCCCTGCCCGAAGGTACCGACGAGGATGGCGACGATGATTTGGATTTGGAGGATGATAACGTAGCTGGCGAAGAGGGTGAGGAAGAAGAAAACGGGGAAGAAGAAACGGAAGCCAACGAGGCTGAAGAGCAGCCGAAAGTCAAGGAGGTTGCTCCTAAACCGTCACCTAAGCCTGAGCAAAAAATGGAATCTAAACCAGAACCCGTAACCCGTAACTCGCAACTCGAAACTAAACTCGACACCGGCAGCGAAGTAGAGTGGGACATGGACAGCAAAAACCGTACAATCAAGCCTTCAGGGGAGCAAGGAAGTTTGTTTTAAGGTAGACACAAGACTGCTGTGTACCAAACATTTCCGTAGGCTGAAAACATCTAGCCTTTGTTGATGTTGGGGTACAAGATATAAGAGATATGTACAGAAAGCGTATGCGACGACCTTGTCACAAAGCAAGCAGCATTAGATACGCTAATTCAGTACGCTGCTGCCAGAAAGTCCCTCCTTCGTCGGGATGACAGGGTGTTTTCCATGGACCATCAACTGTGGACTGTGGACTGTCGACCAACCTACACCTTCTCCTTCAACCGCATCACTTCTTTTTGCAAGTCGAGCATCATGCCCATCATGCGTTCTATGCTGATGTCCTGCTCGGCGGGGGCGTGGCTGATAAAGAGCTTGGCCTTCCATACTTCCAGCACCTCATCCATCGGCAGCTCGTAGGGGCTGTAGGAAGGGTTGTCGGAACGGCACAGCAATTTTTGGGTTTCGGGCAGTTGGTTAAAGAGACGTTTGTACACAATGCCGTCGTTGCGAGAGATTACCACATACGTAAGCCCGTCTTTTATTCCCGTCCAATCCTGTACGTATTCGCCAACCACTACCGAGCCCGGTTGCAGGGGCAGCATGCTGTCGCCACTGATTTCAAAGGCACGATACGTGCCCCCGCTCAAAAACGGCAGGCGGAAACGTGGCAATTCCTCGATGTACTCCGGGTCGGCATAGCCGTTTAGGTAGCCGGCCGCCGCCTTGGCGGGCACCAGTTCCACAAACTCGCGATCTTCGCTATCCACGGTTATGGCCAATACGCGCAGTTTTTTGCCTTCCGGGTCGTTGCTGCCCGCTTCTTCCTTAAAGAGGTTTTTGGAGGCAATCTTGCTCAGGTTGCGGTTCAGCAACTGGTCTAGCGACAGGTTGAACATTTTCGCCAGCGTGCGCTGCACGTCAAGGTTCGGCTTGGCGCGGCCCTCTTCGTAGGCACCCAAAGTGGCCCGTTTAATTTTCAGCAGGTCGGCAAACTCCTGTTGGGTAATGCCTTTCTGCTTGCGCAAAAAACGAATATTCTGGTTGATAATGTCCATGGGGCAGTGTTTTACCTTTGCAAGGGTCTAAATAAGTTAGTAGTGTAGGCTAAAGATATTGACAAATATACTAACAAAATTTCCATACTTGCAAATCTCGCCGTATTTTACAAGGTTTTAGCATCATGCAGCACCCCGAGCGCACCATATTACACCTCGATTTGGACAGTTTTTTCGTGTCAGTGGAGCGGTTGAAAGACCCTTCGCTCATCGGCAAGCCCGTTATAGTGGGTGGCGTGAGCAACCGCGGCGTGGTGGCGGCGTGCAGCTACGAAACCCGCAAGTACGGCGTACACAGCGCCATGCCCATGATGCAGGCGCTCAAGCTATGCCCGCAGGCCCTCGTTATCAGCGGTCGGCATGGGGAGTACAGTCTATATTCCCGAAAGGTAACGGACATTATACGCCAAGAAGCCCCGTTGTTCGAAAAGAGCAGCATCGACGAGTTTTATGTGGACCTCACCGGCATGGAGCAGTTTTTCGGCTGCTACCAGTGGGCCACCAAGCTGCGCCAGCGCATTATGCGCGAAACCGAGCTGCCCATTTCCTTTGGCCTGTCCATAAACAAGATGATGGCCAAGATAGCCACCGGCGAGGCCAAGCCCAACGGCCAACTGATGATACCGCGCGGCACCGAAAAGGAGTTCCTCGCCCCGATGAAGGTGGGCAAAATTCCCTTTATCGGCGAGAAAACGGAAGAAACGCTGAACAAGCTGGGCATTAAAACCGTGGGGCAGTTGGCGGCCTACAACCCGAAGCACTTGGAGCAGTTTCTGGGCAGCCATGC
>CAYYZT010000367.1:936-3791 GCA_964476015.1 uncultured Chitinophaga sp. | reverse complement strand
TGGTGGTGGTGGTGATGATGATGATGATGATGATGGTGACGACGACGGTGATGATGACGACGACGGTGATGATGACGACGACGGTGATGATTCAAAGGATATTTGTCGCTTGTTTCCAAGTAACGATTGGAACGAGAACAAGCGCGATAACCATGATTAACCCTTGAACTAAATCCGTTAAACTTACAGCAAGGAAACCGCCATACTGATGATGGTGGATAGTTGCGAGGCCGCCAGCCGAAGCCTGAAGAACCCCACCAACGACGACATTGAGCATTTGGTGGAACGCTTGGTAAACAACAAGATAGACCAAAACCAGTTTGCCAACGCCGATATTACGTTCAAGGAAATCAACCAAGTAAAAAAGGTGATCAAAAAGATGCTGAACAGCATGTACCACGTGCGAATTGCCTATCCGGAGAGCAAGTGATAAGTATTTTTACTGATTTTCAATAAAAAAATGCGCCGAAATCACATAACCGCAACTTCATATTAGCGCATATTGTATCGCACAAACCCAAGTTTTTTAATACCGTCCATCCCTTATTTCGGAAAATGTTGGCATAAGCCGATAAAAACAAGGCCGCGCCTGCCTTTTTGGGCAAAACAAAACCGCCCCGCCGCTCGTATTATTCTATTGCGGAAGTGGAGAAACCGCCGTAACTTCACTGGCTGTTTTCTTTGTGGTTAATACTATGTAAACCAAAGGTTTCCACTAGATTAACCATAGAATGGAAACTAAAAATAATAATTTTTATTAAACGATTTCGATGCACAACATTTTATTTTCCGTTACCCGTCGTTTTTTGTTGCTTTTTGTACTGCCGCTTGTACTGGTTGTGGCCTTTTCAAATAGGTCTTATGCCGACACCCACACTTGGGTAGGGGCCAGTGGAGCCAGTTGGCTGACCGCAGCGAGTTGGTCGCCGGCGATAGTGCCTGCTGCGGGCGACGATATTGTGTTCAACAATGCGGCGGCGTTGAGCGTAACCTCGGTACCGACTATAACCGTAAACAGCATTACTTTAAACGGTGCGGGTAACGTAACACTCTCCGGTATAACCAATGCGAAAGTTTTAAGCATCACCAGCTATGCAACGATAAACAATGGCAATTTGGTAGTTGGCGGCTTAATGTCGTTCAGTTTCTTGGCCAACTCTACCTACAACCACGTTCGCGACGGCGGTGCCATCCCACTTGCCACCTGGAACGCCACCTCTACCGTAAACGTAACGGGGGCCAATGCCACGGCCGTTACCACCAGCGGGGCGCAAACCTTTGGCCATTTTATCCTCGATGCGCCGGGCGAAGTTACCCTCTCCAGTACTACTACCATCGCTGGCAACCTAACCTTGACCGATGGAGTGCTGAACCTGAGCAGCCGCTCCCTTACCATCAACGGCACCTTTGCCAACGGCGCGGGTACGCTTACTTCCAACGCTTCTTCCACGCTAGCCATAGGTGGCACCACGGGCGGCAACTTCGGCACGCTACGCTTTACTGGCGGCGCGCAAACGGTGGGCACTTTCTCGGTAAACCGCACGGGCACTACCCCTTCGGTAGATTTGGGCGGCGACTTGACGATACAGACCGCCCTCACCCTTACCTCGGGCACGGTGAACGCCAGCACGGGTTCTTTGATATTGGGCAACGGCACGGGTACTTTAACCACTACCCGTACGTATGGCTCGTTGGGCTTTGCCCCGGTGTTTAACCTTACGGGCGTAACTTACAATGTTTCCTATCCGCTGCCGACGGCAGCCATTATAGTTACCACGGGCGAAGAATTGCCAGCCACGGAAGTGAACACCCTTACCATTAGTAATACCGTGGCCACAGGCGGCGTGGCGTTGGACAAGGATGTAACCATAAACAATCTTATTGTCAGCGTTGCCAACTCCCGTTTCAACCTCAACAACTTTAGGCTTACTCTACTAGGCTCTTATAGCAATACGGGTATCATCAACGCATCGGACGCCAACTCTACCATAGAGCTGGCTGGTAGCGGGGCACAACTTTTAACCATAGGCAGCTTCACGGCACCACGCGCTTCGAACCTCGTTATCAGCAATACCTATGATGCCACCGCGACACCGGGCGCAAGGGTTAGCGCCATTACGGTGGGCACCCTTACCGTGAACCCGGGCAGCTATTTGAACCTGAACAATGCCGTGCTTACCGTACACGGCGATGTGGTGAACAACGGTACCATAGTGGGCACGGGCGTTTCATCCACCTTGAACATGAACGGCACCGCCGCGCAAACCATCGGCGGTACGGGCGATTACAGCACCACCGTTAACCCCATTGTGCCTACCAACGGCGCGTTGGCGGGCCTTATTATCAACAACGCCGCAGGGGTAAGCCTAGACCAGAACGTTGCTATCCAAAACACGCTTACCCTTACCTCTGGTAGCCTCAGCGGCACTGGCACGCTTACTTTCGGCACGGGCACGGGCATACTCACCTTGACCCGCACGTTGGGCACCTTGGACTTGATGCCCGTGTTTGACGGCGTAGTGAACGGTACCTTGCTGAACGTGGTGTACGGTGCGGCTGCCGTGCTCAATATTTCCACTGGGAACGAACTGCCGGATGCCGCCACGGCATCGGTGAACAACCTGACCGTTACGGTAGCCGTCGCCGGAAGCGTTACCCTGACCAAAAACCTAACCACCACGGGCACTTGGATACACACCAACGGCGTATTCAACATCGGGGCAAACCAATTGGCCATCAACGGCCCCCTTACCTATACTGCTGGTAGTTTTATCGGCGGGACTTCTTCCGAATTAACATTTGGGGGCACGGGTAGCACAAACTTCCCGATGAACACTACCGTATTGGGCCCTACC
>CAYYZT010000367.1:0-926 GCA_964476015.1 uncultured Chitinophaga sp. | reverse complement strand
CGGTAAATCAGCCTAGCGGCATAATAACCTTTACTACGGCTACTATTGTAAACGATTCCCTGTTGTTGCAGCAGGGCGCGCTTGCGGCCACCAACTCCTTGACCTTGAACGGCGCGGTATTCAGCACGGGCGGTACGCTTTCAGGTACGGGGGCGTTGATATTTAATGGCAATGCCGACGATATGGGCACCATCAACCTTACCGGTGGCGCGCAATCGTTCTCCACACTTACTTTCAACAACCAAAGCACGGCGGGCACCACGGCCGCCCCAACGCTTACCATCAACGGCAACCTGACCTTGGCCACCGCCACCAACGCCTTGGTAATGAACGGCAACACCGCCGGGGGCGGGGTATTGGCCATCAACGGTACACTGACTTTGCCTGCCAACAGTACTTTTAGCTTATCGCGGGGTATTGTGGCAATGGGTAACAACGTGGTGAACTATACCAATACCGTAGCCGCTACCACCAACCTTAGGAACTCGCTGAACACGGGCAGCGAACTGGGATACTTCGCTTTCTCCGGGGCCAATAGTGGCTTTAACCTCATAGTGGCTACCGCCGCTATTACCGTAAATACCGCTTTGACTTTCCCTATCGGTATCAGTGGAAGCATAAACGGGTATAGGCCCGTAACTTTGCAGAATAGCAACACCGCTTTGGCCGTTGGCCGTACGCTTAAAATAGGCTTTGCAGACCACAGCGGGAGCATCAACTACTCCCCCATCAACGTGCCCGCCACGGATGCCAGCAGCAACGTAAACCCACGCGCTGGCTACATTGCCAACCTTACCACCAACGGCACGCTGGGCACCGTGAATCTCACCATGGCCTACCAAAATGCCGATTTCAGCACGGCACCCTCTTCCGTGGGCGCGGTGGAAATATTCGGGCACAACGGCACCCAATGGAGCAGCTATGGC
>CAYYZT010000366.1:1270-3806 GCA_964476015.1 uncultured Chitinophaga sp. | reverse complement strand
TTCACCTTTTGAATGAATGTGTATCAGAACAAATAAAATTAGGTTTAATAGGCGATGATAATGCTAAAGGGGAACAAATGTTTAGTTCTGTTGCGATAAAAAAAGCTCTTTCAAAAGTTTCAAAGGTCAGATTAGAACAAACAATTTATGCTGAATATCCAGCCCTTCGAGGTTCCATCCAACAGTTGACAGGAGAGAAAGGGGAGCATACCGTCGAAACTTTGGTGAATGTGTGGAAAGTTTCTTTAGATGAATCTGAAAGGATTTCGCAAGAATTAATACGAATTGGGATCTTTGAAGAAAAAGGATCAAAACAACAACCTCGTTTTTGGATTCCTTTTTTGTATCGCAGTGAGCTTAAAATCGTTCAAGGCTCTGCAGATTGAGACTTAACAATTCGAAAATCCCCTAGCGCGGAAGTTACTTCAGTGCCCCGGAACTTAGTTCCAACTAAACAACATCAAAACTCGCTCACAACAACACCAACGGCAGCCGCTCGTCCAGCTCGCCCGTATAGTAAACCGCAGCACTGCTGTATCGGTAATCCTCGGGTTTCCATACCCAGCCCGCCCTTACAGGGTTTTCGTGTAGATATTTTAGCCGCTGCGCCAGCCGTTCCGCATCAAATAAATCTATGGGGTGGTAGCCTTCCTGCCATACTTGGTATTTTTGGTGCTTGGCACTGTCCTGCGCTTTGTCGGCAAAGCCTCGCAGCAACCACTCACGCCTGCTTTCCTGCGGGTGTTCCGCAATGGCCCGAGCCAGTGAAACGGAGGTAAACTTCTTGAAATCGCGCATGATGTTAGGAATAGAGTTGGTCTCGCTGCTTACTATCAGGTGCAGGTGGTTGTGCATGATAACCCAAGCGTGGACCACCAGCCCTTTCTGCTTTTGGCAGAAAACGAGGCTGTCCAGTATTATCTGTCGGTATTCATCCCTCGTAAACAAATCGACCCAGTGTGTAACCGTGACGGTAACAAAATAAGGCTTGTACTTTTCGCGTGCTTTGTATTTGTGGCTCACGAAACGAATATATAAAATGTGCGGGAACTAAGTTCCGGGGCACGGAAGTAACTTCCGCGCCAGTAGCCCTTCTCTCAGGGGATTGCTTCGGGCTTATAAAGTTTACAAGTCCAATCAAACACCAATCTACCCCTCGCAATGACGGTTTTAATACGTCCAAACAAACCATCCGCACTTTCCCACCCAAAGTAAAAGGTTATTTTTACGGCCTTGCTAAAACCAAAAGCAGATACTATGGCGGAGACCAGAAAGCGCGTGTACCATTATATTTACGACGAACAGGTGGGGCAGGCGGCGCGCAACCACGAGGGCACGGTGCAGCACTCGTTCGAGTTTAAGACCAAAACGTTCGAGATTGACTCTGAGGATTTGTTCGAGGAGGAAATCGTGCTGCTGGCGTTCCCCATACACTATCTGCACCATATCGATAGCATCCTGCGCACGTTCCACTTCCGGCCCGACCCGTTTTATTTCTTCCATCAGGCCAAGGAGGTTATCTCGGCCCCGGAGCGCCATATCGACGACAAGGGCAACGGCAAGATGAGCTTTCAGGCGCGTTTCCACCACTTCCCGTTTTCCGTTAGCTCCATCAACGACCAAGCCCTCGTGGTGGTGGGCCTCAACGTAAAGCCCGGCCAGCCCGAGGACAAGCCGCGCGATTATTGGCTTACGGGCTACATACACGCCAACCGCTTCGAGTTCCAGCCACCGGGCGAGGCCGAGCCGTGGAAGGGCTACTATTACAACATGCTGCGCATCAGCGAGCGCAAGGAGCAGGGCGTGGAGGTGTACCGCCGTAAGAAGATGTTCACCATGTTCTTCGCCATCCTCAACGACCTCGTGAAGCGCAACGACGTGCACTTCGCCTTCGCCAGTATGGGCCGCGAGAACGTGGCCATCAAAGAGGCCCTGCACCGCAACGCGGAGCTGCACGGCAGGCAGTACGAGCGGTTGCCGTTCCGCATTTTTAGCAAGTTCAACAAGTTTTGGGGCAAGCGCAAATACGAGCAAGACCTCATCAACATCACGCACGACGAGGCCGCGCTGAAACGCATGTACCAACTGGTACACCAGCGCATGGGCCACTACCTGTTTTACCCGCACATCACCGAGGAGGTGTTCCTCACCATGGTGCGCCAGATAGCCGAGTACAGCAAAACCAGCGGCGTGTACATGACCATCGACGGGCAGGGCAACATCAAGGCGGCCACCATCGCCCTCAATCTGGGCGATTACTTCCAGATGGATATCGACAACGCCAAGGGCATCCTTAAAATAGTGCAGATGATGAAGCTGTTCCACCGCTTTTTGTACTTTATCGTTACCGTGGGCGAGGTGAAAGAGGTGGAGAAGCTATACCGTGGCCTCGCCAGCCTGTACCAACGCCAATATGGCGTGCAGATGGCCTTTTTGCCGTCGTGGAAGTCGGACCCTTACTACAAGATAAAGGAGAGCATGCTGGTGGACGAGTACATCTACTTCTTGATTGCCGACAGGCCGGAGGAACTGGAGC
>CAYYZT010000366.1:0-1260 GCA_964476015.1 uncultured Chitinophaga sp. | reverse complement strand
CTGGAGCGTTTCAAGCAAATTAGCAAAGGGGGAGGGGAGCACCTGAACCTGTTTGTGGATCAGCCAATAATTTAGTCCACGGTCCACGGTCGACAGTCCACAGTAAAAGAGCTTACAGTTTTATGGCCTTGTTCCTTAAGGCGTGGTCGGCCAGTACGAGTGCGGCCATTGCTTCTACGATGGGTACGGCGCGGGGTACTACGCAAGGGTCGTGGCGGCCCTTGCCTTGTATGATGGCGGCATCGCCGTGCTCGGTTACGGTTTCTTGGCTTTGCATGATGGTAGCCACAGGCTTGAACGCCACACGGAAGTAAATATCCATGCCGTTGCTGATGCCGCCCTGTATGCCGCCGGAATGGTTGGTGGCCGTGCGGATGCGCCCGCCGTCGTTCTCGAAACGGTCGTTGTGCTCGCTGCCTTTCAGCCGCACTCCTTCAAAGCCCGAACCGTACTCAAACCCCTTGGTGGCGTTGATGCTCATCATGGCCTTGGCGAGGTCGGCATGCAGCTTGTCGAACACCGGTTCGCCCAATCCCACGGGCGTGCCCGAGATCACACAACTTACTACGCCGCCCAAGGTATCGCCTGTCTTACGGATGGCCTCGATGGCCGCAATCATACGGTCTGCAGTCTCCGGGTCGGGGCAGCGAACGATGTTGTGCTCGGCTTCGTTAAGGTCCAGTTCGGTGTACGGTATGGTAAGGTCAATATCCCCCACGGTGGACACATAGCCCTGTATCTTCACGCCCAGCGTGGCCAAATATTGCTTGGCGATGGCCCCAGCCGCCACGCGGGCCACGGTTTCGCGGGCACTGCTGCGCCCGCCGCCGCGGTAGTCGCGCAGGCCGTATTTGGCTTGGTAGGTGTAGTCGGCGTGGGAGGGGCGGTACTTGTCCTGTATATGGCTGTAGTCCTTGCTGCGGGCATCTTCGTTGCGTATCAGCAGGGCAATTGGCGTGCCTACCGTTTTGCTTTCAAAAATACCCGAAAGCACCTCCACCCGGTCGGCCTCTTGGCGTTGGGTGGTAATATGGCTTTGGCCCGGTCGGCGGCGGTCCAGCTCGCGCTGCACTTGGTCCAAATCCACTTCCAAGCCCGCCGGGCAGCCGTCAATCACCACGCCTACGGCCTCCCCGTGCGATTCGCCAAAGGTAGTAATGCGGAAAAGGGTGCCGAAGGTGTTGCCTGCCATGGGGGTTGGTTACGGGTTACGAGTTATGGGTTGCGAGTTGCTAATGTACCGATTCAATTTGAAAATTT
>CAYYZT010000365.1:0-3822 GCA_964476015.1 uncultured Chitinophaga sp. | reverse complement strand
TCCGTAGGAGCCCAACATTGCTTTTAATAAGGCTTTTAATGTCCAAATGGTATTACTTAACCCAATGCGTAGTTTTGGTTAAAAAGATACTTTGGTAGGTAGATAGACATTATATCAAAGTGGAGCAATGCCCTTATCTTACTTCGCATCCTCGCCCTGCTCCAACTTAAGGGGAGCTTTGGGGAAACGCACATTGTAGCTGGCCTCTTTGCCGCCGATAACCTCGTTTTTACGGGTGGCTACTATCATCCAAGAAAAAGAAGTATTGCTGTTGCCTTGCGCCAGTTCGGTAACAGCGAAGCCATAGGCGGTTTTTTCGGTAACGAACACACCGTTGCAATCGCCTTCCAACTGTATAAACACTTTTAGCGGGTGGTCGGCATCCACCAAAATGTTTTTGGCGAAAGTAGGATCGATGTCGATGTATGCCTTGCCGCTTACCAACTGCCCCATGCCATAGTCTTGAAACAGCACTTCAGGTGCCTCGGGGCAAAACATGGTTACTTTTTGTCCGCTCACGTCTTCCACAATGGTGGAAACCGCACCGTTGCCGATGATTTTGTAAGGAGTGAAAAGGTTGGTGGCGGCATCAAAATTCCAGCCGCCTACATAGGCATAGGAGTTATCGTTTACAAAATAGCCGCCGAAGGCCGTGTTGGTATTGTCTTTGGCGAAACCCGCCACGCCCACGCGATAGCCCGTGCCCGCCAAACCGGAGCCCGTGGCCACAAACTGCCCGGCCACGTTGTTGCCCACGCCGCTAAAGCCCGTGCCGTTGGCATGGTAGTTTTGAGAGCGGGCAATAATGCCGTTGGCAGTGCCGCCTATCTCCACCGAACAGATGGGGTTGGTTACCGTGCCCATCACAATGCGGCCATTGCCAAGTATGCTGAAACGAGTAATGTTGCTCACGTCCACCTGAAAGGCATTGGTGCCCGAAGGTGCGGCAATATGGAAGCGCGAGGCTGGCGTAAGCGTGCCCAAGCCTAGGTTGGACAAGTTTTGGAACAGCACCGAATTGCCTCCCGTAATACCGCCGCTATTGAATTTGATTAAATACCCTTCCGTGCCGTTGATGTTGGCACTTCCGGCAGGGCCAGTGGCCCCGGTAGCTCCCGGTGCGCCATCGGCACCTGTGGGGCCTTGTATCCCGGTCAATCCTATTGGGCCGGGGTCGCCTTGCGGGCCAGTAGCACCCATAGGCCCCTGCGGGCCTGTAACTCCTTGTAAACCTTGCGGGCCGTCAGCCCCCGTTGCGCCTGTCAACCCTATTGGGCCGGGGGCGCCTTGCGGGCCGGTAACACCCGTAGGCCCCTGCGGCCCGGGAACGCCTTGCAAACCTTGTGGGCCGTCAGCACCCGTTGCGCCTGTCAACCCTATTGGGCCGGGGTCGCCTTGCGGGCCAGTGGCACCCGTAGGCCCCTGCGGGCCTGTAACTCCTTGCAAACCTTGGGGGCCAGCAGCGCCCGTTGAGCCAGTTGGGCCTTGCGGGCCGTCGGCACCAGCCAATCCTTGGGGGCCTGTTAAACCCATCGGGCCTTGTATGCCTTGCGGGCCTGTTGCGCCATCCACGCCGGGGTCTCCTTTGGGGCCTTGCATTACGGGTAGGATAATTTCGCCGCCATCAGTCAAGCGCAACGTGTCGCCCGACAAGGACAAGGTTTGTGCCGGGCTTACCAGCGTAGACAAATCTACATGGTAGCCACCGCCAAGGGTTTGTAGGGTAAGAATGCGGGTATTGGGGTCGAAGCTTGCGCCAGCCACACTGCCAGCCTTCAGCCCCGACAAATCCACCTGCCCGCCGTTGGAAAGCGACAGCGTGTTGTTGGCTGGGTCGTACCGCAACTGCTGCTCGTCGGTATTATCCAGATAAGGGGCCAAGCTGATGGCGTTGCCTCCCGTAATGGTAAGCAGATGGTTGATGATGGCCAAATTTTGGAAATAGGCCGAATCACTAGCGGATGCCCAACGGCTACCGTCCCACTTCAATAGATGGTTTGGGTGCGGTTGCACGTTTACATCGGCCAAGTCGTTCAAGCTGTTGTCGCTCAGGTCGTCGCTGTTTACATTTAAGGTAACGCTGTAGCTATTGGCCCCTTCGGCTATGCTCAACACGCCAGTGGCTGGGTTATAATCGAAACGGGTAATCAGTTCGTTTACGGCACTAGTGTCCTTACCGCCGCTGCCCGAACTAAGGGCATACATGGCATAGGGCACGGAAAGCATTTCTGATTTGCCGATGGTAACAAAGCCTTGGCCGTTAAAATCCATCTCTATCCACACCCACTTGCCGCCGCCGCTCCAGTCTATTTGGTCGAAAGTGCCCGATATGGGCGCACCATTGCCCAAAACCAGATTGATGAGGCCCAGCTCGTTGGTTTTTACCTTATGTGCTTCCGAATAATCGATAAAACCGTTCTCACCGCCATCCAAAATGCTTAGGCGCACCAACACATTAGTATTGGTAATAGGCTCGCCGGCGGCGTTGCGCGCCACGGCTTGGTACTTAATGCCCTGCGGCACCTGTGCTTGCACTGCAAGCGGCGCAAGCCAAAGGCCCAGAAACAAGGCTACTCCCCCAACGATATTCAAAAATGGATTGCTCAACGGTTGTCTTTTTGAACTTTGTACACGCCCAAGCTCTCCTTGTCCGAGGTGAGTTGCAGGAAATATACGCCATTGGCAATGTTTTCCAGCGAAAGCTCCATCTCGGGCGAGGCAGCGTTTGGCAGCCAAGTGGTGGTTTGCATCAACTGTCCAAGCGTGTTGAACAGGGATACCTCCACGGGGCGGTCGTAAGGCTTGCTAAGCTTTATACGGATGATGCCGCTGGTTGGGTTTGGAAAAACCGAAAAAACAGGGGAAATATTTTGTTGCACCTCCGGCACGGCCAATACCAGCACGCTGGGCTGGTGGAAACCTTGGCTCAACAAGAGGTTTTCGTTCGGCTCTCGGTGGGTTTCTATTACGGTTTCGCCCATGGTCCAAGCTACGGTCATGGAGTTCGATTTATAGAAATCGCCTGCCGATGCCCACACTTCGGGCATCAAGGATTGACCGTTGGCGGCCAGCCCCAAACCCAATACCAATGCCAAAACCGATAAACCTTTTACCATCTATATGATTAATGTGAAGGTAAATTAGGGCGATTTACGGTAAAAGTCAAGTTAAACTTAAATGAGCGATGCTGTTGAACTCCAATACTTCAAAACCGCTGTGCGTTTGGCGCAGGCGGTAAAGCGAGGTATTGGTATGCGGAAACTCGTCCATCTTGCTCAACGGCAGGCCCAGCATGGTACACAGCATGGCCCGGATAGCCCTGCCGTGCGAACAGATAAGCACCCGAGGGCCGTAATCGGGCAACACGGTATCTATAAACTCCAGTTGGCGTTTTTGCAGTTCGAGCGGGCTTTCGCCGCCCGGTATTTTCTCGTCCAGAAAACCCTCTTTCCATCTGTTGGTAAGGTATAGGTACTCTTCGGCAAGCTTCGGGTCGCCGCCTTGGCCCTCGTGGTGGCCCCAGTCTATTTCGTCAAGCCCGGCATGGTGCATCAATTGGTAGCCGGCCTCCACAAACGGCCCCATGGTTTGGTGGGTGCGGGTGAGGGTGGAGGTAAAGATGTGGTCGAACTTCAATTGCCGATAATGCTCATAGAAAGCCTTTGCCTGTGCTTGGCCCTTTTCGTTGAGGTGCGAGTTTACGCCACGGCCCTGTACAATGCCCTTTCGGTTGTAATCCGTTTCGCCGTGCCGCACTAGGTATATTTCTTTGTCGATTTTAGACATAAATTTGTTGGGAGGTTCGAGTTACGGGGTACGAGT
>CAYYZT010000364.1:0-3835 GCA_964476015.1 uncultured Chitinophaga sp. | reverse complement strand
TCGCCCTGCACGTGCTCGGCGATACGTAGGTTGGCTTGGTGCGGTATCAATAGGTACCAGGCTGCGCATGATGAAGTTCAGCAAGCCGGTGGAGTTCCGTATCGTGGGCCTTGCAATCGGCATCGACTGCAAGGAGGAAGCCTATGCCGAAAAAATATTAGGGAGGTGCCGTGATGCGGGCCTGTTGGTAAACACCCAAGGCGAAACGATCTGCCTGTTCCCGGCCCTCAACATCGACCCTAAGGATGCCAAGGACGGCCTGGATATTTTCGAGACCTGTATTTAAAACATGCACCATGGTTATACTTCAGATCATATTGGCCGCCATCATCGGTAACCAGCTTGATGACGGCTTTTAGCTACATAATCTCTATCATGCGGGTCAGGCAACTCAGGGAACCCATGCTGCTCAACAAGCTTGTCGATAGGCTTACCGGCATGTACATCACGCCGCATAGTAGCAACCCACAGGGCTGGCTGCTTCACTTTGTGGTAGGTGCAGTTTTCGTGGTCGCCTATCACTTTGTATGGGTACTTACCGATATAGATGTAAGCTGGCAAAGCGCAGCTATTATGGGGGCCATTAGCGGCATCGTCGGTATTGCCATCTGGACGGTGACGTTCCTGCTCCACCCAAACCCACCGAAGGTACATTTCCTAGGGTTCTTCTCGCAACTATTCTTCGCGCACGTCATTTTCGGGCTTGGGGCATGGGTCGGGTATATTGTTCCAACCCTTTGAGGTTTATAGGCAGACGTTGAAGATTAGAATCCTAACCTCGTATCATATCTATCCTGTACCAAACTGCGCTATCGCGAGATGCGCCGTTAAGCAGTACCTTTATGATATGGCGCTCAACGATATGAAGTACAACTGGCTTCATGCAGTATTAACATCTGTATTGATGGAAATGGCAATCCATCGTGGGAATAACACGGGATTAAACTGTGAATAAAACGGGACTAAAATTAGAAAGTCTCCCTTGCATTGCCCTCCAAGAACGCCTCGATGCTTGCCCGGTCGTACATGATGTTCCGGCTGGCCGTCTTGGAAAACCGTATCTTCCCCTCGTCGCGCAACCGCTGCAAGCTCGTGGGACTGGTAATGCCAAGCAGCCGTTTCGCCTCGTCGGCGCTTATCCACTTGTCGGCAGCCTGCGGATGCTCTTTTCGGAGTTGTTCCACCACGGTTTGCACTAATAGCTTTAAGGCTGGGCTTTCAATGCAAATTACTTCGGTGTCAGGTTTCATCGGTCTATATTTTTGTCGTTATCCTTCCCTTCGTTTCTGAGCGCATCAAATTCGCTGAGCAGTTCCGCCTCACGCTCCGCGATGCGTTCCATCCTGCCGTCCTTGATGCCTGCCACATATTCGTCGCCCGTCTCAAGGTAGTGGAACGCCTCGGCCAAGTCCGGGCTAGTGTCCGCAAGCAGGTAGCCCGCATTGAACCCCAGAATGTATTGTTCCTCTTCTCGTATGTCCATGATATTCGGTTTAGTCGTTTCGTTTGAAATATTCGCCAGTCGCATCCTCCATTTCGTCCACCTTAAGCGCAAGGGCTTGCAGTTGGAGGGAATATGGCGGCTGTTCACGTGTCGCTATGTATCGGATGTCGGAAGCGATTTGCCGGAGCACCTGCAATACCTCCTTGGCTTCGACATTGTTTACCCTGACCCTTGCATTGTTGGCATGTCCAACGGCAGCTTCAGTGATATACGATGCGAGCGGCAGGCAGTATTCCAACGCCTTGGCCTTGAGCAAGGCAACCGTGGGCGAGGGAAGCATGAGGGTAACCTGCACTTTCCTCCTGCGCTCTGTCCGCTTGGAGTTGCGGTTGTACTGCCTCCGGTAGACCTTCCGCCAGTACACAAGCGATTCCGGCGAGGCATATGCATTATGCCTCAACAGGAATGACCGCAGCCCCTCGGATATGTCATATTCCTCCATTGGCCAAAAGGTTTTCAAGGACGGTTTCGGTAAGCATGGGAGCCTGTTCAAAAGGCGCGTGCGCGACGGGCGCATGAGGGTTCATCCCCGCATGCGCTTTCCATTTCGAATCGAAGTAGGGCTTTACGGTGGATAGCGACGGACTGGCGCCTGAAAACAGCACGACGGCCTTGTCGCGCTCCATCGTACGCAGTCGTTGCCTGTCCATGAGCGGCCTGACCTGGGTACGCCCCTTCTCATCCTCGTACTCGACCTGGCCCAGGATGGCTTCCAGCTTTTGGGCGGTTTCCGCCGAAGCGCCAAGATATATCTGGGTGGTGAAATTGTCGACGATTGCCTGGGCATCCTTGCCATAGACGGATTCGATCTGCGGCAAGGCCTGCACGATACCCAGGGTGCCCGTGCGTGTCTTCCTCGCCATGGCCAGGAAGCTCGGGAGGGTATTCGGCAGGTGCAGGGCATGCATTTCGTCAAGGCACAGAAAGCAGTAGCCCTTCTCGTCCTCGACGCCCCGGTAGTCGTTCATCAGCTGGTTCATGATCTGGTCAAAGAGCACCGAAACCGTGAACTGGTAATAGTCGGCCTGCAGGGGCGGTATGGTCACGTAGAGCACGTGCCTTTCGCGGAGCCTTTCAAAGGGTATCCCGTCCCAGCTGGTCACGAGCCTGAGCCGCTCGTCCTCAAACGCCTGTACCGCAGAGACGGCGGTGGATATGATACCCGTACGGGTATTTTCGCCCGTGCTCAAAAAGCTCTTGTAGTCCGTGAGCAGCTGGCTGTCCCGACGGGCGGCCACCAATACGAGCCTGTCGAAAAGCTTCGCGTTCGCCCCGAGCATCTTCAGAAGCTGCAGTACGTTTCCAAAATGGTGGAGTTCCCGCCGCGACAAGGCCTTCACGAGCCGTATCATGAGGTAAAGGAGGTTTTCCGCGCTCAAGGCCCAAAAGGGGTCCTTCTGAGACTTGCCGAGCGCCAGCACGGTCAATAAGTGCGCCAGCTTGCGCATGTCGCTGGTGGAGCTTGCGCGGAGCAGATGGTTGAAGCCCGCACTGCCCGAAGGCTCGTTGGGGTTGAAATGCGTTATCTCATATTGCCTGCTGTGCGCGAACCCGCTCGTTAAGGCAGAGAGCTGCTTTTGCGGATCGAAAACCACCAGCCCGCATCCTGATTCCATGAGGCGCAATAGCGACGGAACCGCTATTGCTGCCGTCTTGTACGTGCCAGTTACTCCACAACAGAGCACTGACCGGGTGCTCATTTCCAAACTCAGATATTGATTCCCGTTGATGCTGTACCCCTTGTTCCACCTGCTGACTTCCGCATGGTCCTCGAACTTCGCATCATAGACAGGTTTTCCCAGTGCCTCCTTCCTGAACATGAGCACTGCCACGTGCCACAGTTCCCGGAGCAAAAAGGCGGCCCCGTCCACGAGGAGCACCTCGAGGGCGGAGCCGATGAATGTTAGGAGCGTCTTCATCTGCGCAGGTCTTTTTGCAGGTACGTCTCAAGGCCCGTCTGTATCCGTCCCAGTATGAGGAGGAAAAGCTTTACGGTTCCCCACAGTGCGAGCATGACCACCTTGAAAACAAGGTGGAGAAACGCCTTGAACAGGCTTCCTATTACGGATTTCGTCTTCATCTCAGTAGAGGTTTGCTACGGGCTTTACGATGAGGCCGCGAGGCTCGAACATCTTGCGGTAGAGCATGACCAGGCGCTCGAACCGCTGCACCTCGGCCTGTCCCTTCGGACGGTGGAGCACCCAGAGCGTAATGTCGTTGAAGTCCCCGACGATGCCGAACCGCTCCCCGAGCCGCGCCGCGAGGGTGTCAAGGTCGCCCCACAGCCCGCTTCCGCCCCCGTACGCGCTCCAGGTCGGGGTGTTCTCCGCC
>CAYYZT010000363.1:0-3845 GCA_964476015.1 uncultured Chitinophaga sp. | reverse complement strand
GCTTGGTGCCGCAGCAAGAGGAAGACATCAGCCAAGCCATTTGGATAGCCCCCGCCGAACTGCCGAAAGTGTTGGAAGATACATACGGGAATATCAGGTTGGTGGTAGAGGCCGGGCATCGGACAGCCGGTTGATATTCATACTTGATACTCACTACTCACTACTTGATACCAAACAAACCATGAGCTACTGCCAATACGTGGACAGCATTCGCCACAGCGACCCGCACAACCCGCACATTGAATACCACGACCGCCACTACGGCTTTCCCATAGAGGATGATAACGAACTGTTCGGCAGGTTGATACTGGAAATAAACCAAGCCGGACTTAGCTGGACCACCATCCTCAAAAAGCAGCACCACTTCCGCGAGGCATACGATGGTTACAACATCGATAAAATAGCCGCATACGGCGAGGCGGATTTCAACCGCCTGATGGAGGATGCGGGCATCATACGCAACCGGCTGAAAATAAATGCCGCCATCCACAACGCGCAAGTAATACAGGCGCTGCAAAAAGAGCATGGCTCCTTTAAGCTGTGGATAGAGCACCATCACCCCAAAACCAAACCGGAGTGGGTAAAGCTTTTTAAAAAGACTTTCCGTTTTACGGGCGGCGAGATAGTGAACGAGTTTTTGATGAGCACGGGCTACCTGCCCGGTGCCCACGGCCACGATTGCCCTATACATGCCGAAACCCTCTCAGCCGGGGCACGTTTTGATGAAAGTTGATTTTGGGGAATTTAAATAGGTGGTTGGGGTGTGGATGCCACAGGTAGCCTCAACTGTTTCGATATGCAAATGTTTGAATAGCAATACCATTCGGGGTTTTGGAATGGAAATTAGTTGGTGTTGTGCAACTATTGTTTCACTCAACATCAACTATGAGAACTATTACAACCTTGGTAGCAATCGCCATGATAGTATTGGCGGCTACAGCCGATATGCAAGCGCAGGATCAAAAACGTGTACGCACCAGCCGTTGGTCCATCGGCCCAAAAGCGGGCCTTAACCTCTCCCATTTCTGGGGCAGCGATTTTAGGGATTACCGGGAATTTATGGATGATTTTCAAGACGCGGACATTAATCCGCGTTTGGCCGGCCAGTTTGGCGGTTTCTTTACGTGGAGCAACGATGGTTGGTTTGCCGTGTCGGGCGAGCTGCTATACTCCGCCAAAGGAATGCGCACCCGTTTCGATAATCCTTTCTTTGGTGAGGATGGCGTAAGTGTGCTCCGCATGGACTACATTGAGATGCCCATCCTGTTCCGCGTGTTTTTTATTGACGAGGGTGCCATTCGCCCGCACGCCAGTTTTGGCCCTTCTTGGGGCGTATTGGTGCTGTCCCGCAGCAAGATATTGAAGCCCGAGCGCGGCGATGCCATCAGCACTTACGACAACATGCATAAAGTAGACGTGGGCCTTAACTTCGGTGGCGGCGTAAACTTCCGTGTGGGAAACAATATCTGGATTAACCCTGAAGTACGTTACAACCTTGGGTTGATCAATGTTGCCGAAAACAACGCTACCAAAAACGGCACCTTCAGCTTTGCCGTGGGCGTAGGATTCCCTATCGGAAACCAATAACAGTTGTTACCCATAAATATCAACCAATGAAAAAAGCAAACCTGGAAGGCAAGCCTGAACTGGCCAAGGTACAAGACCTTATTGCCGAAGTGAAGATTGGCATGTTGGTTACCAACGGCCCCGATGGCAACCATATGTATGCGCGCCCCATGCAAACGCAGGAAATGGACGAGGACGGCTGCTTGTGGTTCTTCAGCTCCGACCATACGGACAAGGACTACGAGATAGAGAAAGATGCCCAAGTAAACGTATGCTATGCCGACAATGGCAACCAAACATACGTGAGCGTAAGCGGCACCGCCCAAACCGCGCACGACCGCGAGAAGATGCGCGAGTTGTGGTCGCCCATAATGAAGGCTTGGTATCCGCAAGGTTTGGATACGCCCGGCATCAGCCTGCTCAAAGTACATATTGAGAAGGCCGCTTATTGGAACGATACCGACAGCCGTATGGTGGAAATGTTCCGCATTGCCAAGGCCATCATAGTAGGCGAAACCTACGATGGTGCCGACCACGGCAAGGTGGAAAACAAATAAGAGATTAACTGACAGCAACAATAGGCCGTTTCCGGGGGTACCGCATCATTAGGCCAATAAATCGGGTTAGCCGATGCAACCAACCTCTCTTCCGGAAACGGCCTTCGTGTGTTTGTTACTCTGGTAGTGTTTTGTCAGGATGACCAAAAAAAGCCTGTCATCCCGAGGCACGAGGGACCTTCTGGCAGAGATGTGCTGCACCTGAACACGGTACAACTCTCGTACACAACATTTTAACGCGGCGCGTAATTCAAGCTCAACGCAATGGTGCCAGAAGGTCCTTCCTTCGTCAGGATGACAGGACTTTTAATAACATGATTACGTCATTCAACTGTTGACCGTGGACTGTGGACCGTCGACCATTAACCTCCACCCAAACAATTTTTCCGTGGACGGTGGGGCATCGACCGTGGACTATAAAAAACATCACTAACTTTAGCCACAGCACCAACCCATACCACCGTTTATGAAATTGTTGAAGTTTTTATTGCCTACCGTTTTGGCAATAGCTTTGGTTTTTGTCCTGAGCAAGGAATGGCGAATCAAAACCGGGGAAAGCGAAATAGTGTTGCCGCCGCTGGGTTCGCTGTTTAGCCCCTTTACGGGTTTTTGGCAAAATGCCGAATCCAAGCAAATCAATTGGGACAAGGACATAAAGCTGGATGGGCTAAAAGGCAAGGTAACGGTACAGTACGACGATCGTCGGGTACCGCACGTGTTTGCCGAAAACGAGGAAGACCTCTACTACATGCAAGGCTACCTTACGGCCAAAGACCGCTTGTGGCAAATGGAGTTTATTACCATGGCCGCCCATGGCCGGGTAAGCGAGTTGATAGGGGCTAAGGGGATTAATTTCGACCGCACCCAACGCCGCATCGGCATTGCCTATTCGGCGGAGCAGGCTCTGGTTTTTATTATGCAGAACCCTACCGCCAAAATGGTGCTGGATGCTTATGCGGCGGGGGTAAACGCCTATATTGCGGGCCTATCCGAGGCTACCATGCCCGTGGAGTACAAACTGATGAATTACAGGCCCGAACTTTGGTCGCCTTTCAAAACCGCACTGTTGCTCAAGTTTATGAGCAACAACCTCTCCGGGTTCGACAAGGATTTTGAGTATACCAATGCCCTTAACCTCTTCGGCAAGGAAATGGTCGATTTGATTTACCCCATCCGCCCCCAGGGCATCGACCCCATTATACCCAGCGGCACGGCATATAATTTTCCCATAGAAGCTATTGATACGCCCCTGTACACCATTCCCCAAGGTATTTTCCACAGCTCGGTATACGACGGCCCCATCCGCGAAAACCTCGGCAGCAACAACTGGGCGGTACATGGCAGCCGCACCAACACGGGTTTTCCGCTTTTGGCCAGCGACCCACATTTGGGCCTCAACCTGCCCTCTATTTGGTACGAGATACAGCTTACCGCGCCGGGCATTAACGTATATGGTGCCACCCTGCCCGGCTCGCCCTGCGTTATCATAGGTTTCAACCAAGATATGGCTTGGGGCGTAACCAATGCCGGTATGGATGTGCGCGATTGGTACAAAATAGAGTTTAGCGGAGCGCACCAGTATAAGTACGGCGGCAAGGAGCGGTCTATTACCTACCGATACGATACCATCCGCGTGAAGAACGGCCCGGTGTTTATCGATACCATCCGTTTTACCCACCACGGCCCGATAGTGTACGATGAGCGTTTCCCCCAATACGGCAA
>CAYYZT010000362.1:0-3850 GCA_964476015.1 uncultured Chitinophaga sp. | reverse complement strand
CCGCTTTCGAGATCCTTTCCATCGACATTGCCGACGTTGATATCGGTAAAAACATCGGTGCCGTACTACAAACAGACCAAGCCATCGCCGATAAAAACATAGCCCAAGCCCGCGCCGAAGAACGCCGCGCGATGGCAGTGGCCAGCGAACAGGAAATGAAAGCCAAGGCACAGGAAGCGCGTGCCAAAGTAATTGAGGCCGAGGCTGAAATACCTAAAGCCATTGCAGAAGCATTCCGCTCAGGCAACCTCGGAATTATGGACTATAACCGTCTTAAAAACATTGAGGCTGATACCAGTATGCGTGACGCTTTTGGAAAAGAAAGCAGTAGCGGAAAAAAATCTGGCGGAAATGATACCAAGTAATTGAAAGTTTCCGATATTTGCAGTCCCGATTCAATTCGGGTGCCGCACTTGTAGCTCAACTGGATAGAGCATCTCACTACGGATGAGAAGGTTTGGGGTTCGAATCCCTACAAGTGCACTGAAAGCCTCGTAGCAATGCGGGGCTTTTTTGTTTTTGGTGCATGCGGTTTTACATGCGGTGTTGGCTGGGTGAGAAACAATAATTGCATGTCATGTTCGCCCACCGTTGCACCCCCTCTGTTTAAACTAGATCAGGTTACTAAACTACCACCGGCTTTTAGCCGGTGGGTTTGGGTTCAGCTGAAGCTGAATGAAAGCCCGGCCTTCAGCCGATCGTAAAATCGCCGTCTTGTCCTGGTTCTCTATGTACTCCATGATTGCCTCGTCAGTGATATTGCCAAAGGTCGCCACAAAATAGTCCCTCCAAGTGACAGGCGGTTTTCGCACATTGAAGAGCTCAATACCGGCAAACGGTGCCATATTACCATCAACCCTTCGGTAAAGGCACCACTGGAACTGATGAAGGCCCATCTTATCAAGTCACGCAAATTAAGCACCCAATCCTTCCTTTTCCTAATCGATGGGGAAATCCAACCACCATCTCTTACGCCAACAAATACTTGCGCTTCCTGTTTAATAAGTACCAAGTAAAGGCACAAAATCCTTCCACATACACCCTGCAAAAAAACTTTTGATAAACGGGTTTGGGAAATGGACAGCCGTTCCGAGCGCAACCTAGTTACCTGTCAAAAATATTCGGCCACTAGGCTTTTTTCAGTTTCTGCTCTTTGATATGCAAGGCGCGGTGGTAAATAATAGGGAATACCAATAACGTGAACACCGTAGCCGTAACCAGCCCGCCAATTATTACTACGGCCAGCGGCTTTTGGCTTTCAGATCCAATGCCGGTACTTATTGCCGCAGGCAGTAACCCTATGGCAGCCATCATGGCCGTCATTACCACCGGGCGGGTGCGTACTTTCACGGCATTAACTATGGCTTCATTTAGGTTGCCTACCGTTTGGGTTTGCCTGTGGAATTCGGAGATAAGTATTACCCCGTTCTGTATGCAGATACCAAACAATGCAATAAACCCCACCCCTGCCGATATACCAAAGTTTATGCCTGTAATATGCAGCGCCAATATGCCCCCTATGAGCGCAAAGGGCACGTTGATAAGTACGTAGCCCGCATCCCTTGCATTGCCGAACATGATGAAGAGCAAGATAAATATAACGATAAGGCTAAAGGGCACTACCTGCATCAGCCGTTTGCTGGCACGCACTTGGTTTTCGAACTCGCCCGTCCAGCTCATGCTGTAACCGACAGGCAACTTAACGCTTTGCTTTACTTTTTCCTGTGCTTCGGCAATAGTACTACCCAAATCCCGCTCCCGAACAGAGAATTTTACCCCGATAAAACGCTTGGTATCGTCGCGATACACGAACGCAGGACCCGTAACCTGGGTAATGTTGGCCACTTCTTTAAGCGGTACACGGCTACCGGTTATGGTAGGTATCATTAAGCTCATGATATCCTCGCTGCTTTGGCGGTATTCCTCGGCATAGCGTATCCTGATGTCGAATTTGCGGTCGCCCTCATATTTCTGCGTGGCGGTTTTGCCACCGATGGCCATTTCTATTACCGCTTGCGCATCGGTCTTAGTAATGCCGTACATGGCCATGCGTTCTTCGTCCAATATCACGCTCACCTCGGGCTGTCCCAAGTTGCGCAGGATGCCCACATCTTTAATGCCTTCTATGTCTTGTATCTGCTCCAGCACTTTATTGGCATACTCATCCAGTTTATCAAGATCATTGCCATATATTTTGATGGCATTGGCAGCTTTAATACCCGCAGCGGCCTCGGCCACGTTATCAATAATCGGTTGGGAAAAATTGAGCAGTATCCCTTGGTACTGCGATAGTCCCGCATCCATTTCGGCAATGATGTCATCCATAGCGATACCCCTGCGCCATTGGTCCTTGGGCACCAAATCCACTTGGAACTGCACAAAGTAGAAGCCGTTGGGGTCGGTTCCGTCGTTAGAACGGCCGGTTTGCGAAAGCACATCATCCACTTCCGGAAATTCCCTCAGCTTTTTCCTCATTTCCGAGGTAAGGTCAAGACTTGCCTGCAACGACATGCTCATGGGCAGCTCCGCCGTTACCCAAAGAGCCCCTTCGTTAAGCTGTGGCAAAAACTCAGTACCCAGCCATCTCACCGAGACCATGGTGAGCACAAAAGAAGCAATAGCGATGCCCAACGTGAGTTTTTTACGGGCAAACGTCCACCCAAAAGCCGACGCCACGGCCTTGTTCAGGTTACGGGTAAAAAAGTTCTCCTTTTCACGAACGTTCTTTTTCAGCAACATGGAGCACAATACCGGCACCAAGGTAAGGGTAAAAATCAAGGCTCCCAACAAAGCGAAGCCAAGTGTATAAGCCAAGGGAGAGAACATTTTGCCCTCCACCTTCTCAAAAGAAAAAATGGGTAGCAAAGCAGATATGATAATGAGCTTGGAGAAAAAGATGGCCTTGCCCATCTGTATGCCCGTGGTGCGGATAAGGCCCACCTTGGCCAACTTGTTAAACCTTTCCATGCCTATTTTGTGGGCACGGTGGTCAAGCGCGACGAATATACCCTCTACCATCACAACAGCCCCGTCAATGATTATCCCGAAGTCTATAGCCCCCAAGGAAAGGAGGTTGGCGCTCATGCCTTTTAAGTAGAGCATTAAAAAAGCAAACAGCAGCGATAGCGGAATCACCGCTGCCACAATGACCGTAGTACGCCAGTCGGCCATAAAGATGAGCACTATCACCGTAACCAGGATAATGCCTTCCGCAAGGTTGTGCATTACGGTTTTGGTACAATAATCCATGAGGTTGTCGCGGTCATAAAAGGTTACCATCGTCACGTCCGATGGCAAGATAGATTCATTCAGTTCGGCTATCTTTTCCTTTACCCGTGCCAGCACCTCGCTGGGGTTTTCACCCTTACGCATTACAATGATGCCCTCCACCACGTCGTCCTTGTCGTTCAGGCCCACTTGCCCCACGCGCGGCGCACTAGCCTCTTGTACCGTTGCCACATCTTTCACCAAAAGCGGGTTGTTGTTGAAAATATCCACTATGGTATTTTCAATATCGCGTTGATTGTCGAGCAGGCCGATACCGCGCACCACGTAGGCTTGGTCGTTTTTCACAATCACGTCCCCTCCCACGTTTAAGTTGGATTTGGATACCGCCTCGTACAACTCCAAAGGAGTGAGATCGTACTGTTGCAGCTTTACCGGGTCAACCGATATTTCGTATATCTTCTCCTGCCCGCCAAAGGCAACAATATCGGCCACGCCGGGCACCCGGCGCAGTTCTCGGTCTATCACCCAGTTTTGTATGGTCAGCAGGTCTCGGGTATCGCGTTGGTCGCTTTCCAGCACGTAGCGGAAAATCTCACCTGTGGGGCCGTATGGCGGCTGCACG
>CAYYZT010000361.1:0-3868 GCA_964476015.1 uncultured Chitinophaga sp. | reverse complement strand
TGAGTTTGGTGGATAAATCGGGCAAGAACATTCCTATCTCGCAGGTAATCATCAGCAAGAAAAACGCGCAGGGCCGGGTGGAATATTTTGCCAGCATAGGCCGCGACATTACCGAAAGCAAAAAGCTGCAACGCGAAATGGCCATATTGGCCCGCATGCCAGAAGAGCAGCCCAACCCACAAATGCGCATAGCCAGCGACGGTACGGTAGCCTATACCAACCCCGCCAGCGAATTGTTGTTGAAAGACTGGAAGACGAAAAGCGGCAAGCCCATACCCGATTTTTGGCAGAAAGCAGTAGCCGAAGCACTGCAAACAGGCCGCAACAGCGATTTTGAGATTGCTTGTGGCAAAAAGTTTTTTGAATTGCGGTTGGTGCCTGTGGTAGAGTATGACTACGTGAACTTGCTGGGCAACGATATTACGCACCGCAAACTAGCCGAGGAAAAACTAAAGGCCAGCGAACAGAAATACCGGGCAGTGGTGGAAGACCAAACCGAACTGATTTCGCGGTATTTGGACGATGGCACCATCACTTTCGTAAACAGTGCCTATTGCCGTTATTTCGGCCACAAGCCTGGTACAGTGGAAGGGAAAAAAATCTTTGATTTTGTGCCAAAAAACATGGTGGACGAGTTTAAGGCTCGCCTGGGCACGCTCACCCACGAAAACCCCAGTATTACTTATAGCATAGAGGTAAAGGAGCCTAATCTGCCCGCCCGCTGGCAAATGTGGACGGATAGGGCCATTTTTGACGAAGCAGGCGTATTTGTGGAGTACCAGTCGGTTGCGCAAGACATTACCACCCTCAAAGAAAACGAGCAGGAGCTGCAACAGCAAAAGCAAGCGTTGCAAACACGCATAAAGCTGAAAGAAAGCATTTCCAGCATCGCCACGCGGTTTATCAACCTGCCTTACCACCAAATTGACAATGCCATACGCGAAAGCCTGGAAATACTGGGCGAGTTGACGGGCGTGGATAGGGTGGTAATCAATCTGTTGAACAAAGGCCAGTTTCTGCCTAAATACTATTGGTTGCGCCAAGACAGCCAAAACGACCACGATATTATGCAACTGGCCCATCCGTTCAATCTGGATACGTGGGAAGCCAAGCAGATGCAAAAAACCGGCTATCTATATTTAAAAGACGTTTCGAAGATACCCGAAGGCTCCTATCTCAAATATTTTGTGGAACGGGCCTCCATCAAAAGCTCCATGATACTGCCTTTGCAGTCGAAAGGTACGGTGGTGGGCTTTATGTCGCTCACCTCCACGCAAGAACAAATGGAGTGGGAAGAGGAATTTATAGCGTTGTTGCGCATTACCGCCCAAACCATTTCCAGTGCTTTGGAGCGTAAAAACACGGAGGCGTTGCTCAATTTCACGCTCCAGTTCGAAAATATTATTACCATTATCTCGGCCAATTTCATCAACATTCTGCCCAAGGACATCAATGACGAGATAACGGCATCGTTGCGCTACGTGGGTGAGTTTTTGGGCATAGAGCAGGGCTATATTTTCATGGCCAACAGCACGGGGCGACGCTTCAAGCTATCGCACCATTGGCTGGAAAACGACGTGGAGCCATACAAGGAGCTGGTAGAGCGTGCCGAGGCGCAAAAGCACGTGTGGATTTACCGCCAGATAAAAAAAGACGGCGTGCTCTCCATCGGCACGGTGAACGATATACCGGAAGAAGCGGCGGAACTGAAAGAAGTGTTTGCCATGGGCAGCATTAAGAGCATGGTGGGCATACCCATCATGTCGAAAGGCGTGTTTCACGGGCTGCTGCTTTTTGCGTCTTTCAAGCGGGAACGTTTCTGGCAAGAGGAAGCCATACCGCTGTTGAAGATATTGAGCCAGATTGTAGCGAATGCCTTGGAGCGCAAAAGAAGCGAGGAAGAACTTGCCGAAACGCGCGAGATGTACCGCACCTTGGCCCGCAACATACCCAAGGCTGCCGTGTTTCTTTATGATAAAGACTTGCGGTACCGCTTGGTAGAAGGTGCTGAACTGGAAAACCAAGGCTACGACAAGCCGAGCATGGAAGGCCGCGTGATAACCCAAGTACTTTCACCCAGTTCTTTAAAAGTGTTGGAGCCATTATACCGCGATGCCTTGCTAGGCAAGGAGCACATCATGGAGCGGGAGTTCAACAAGCGGCATTACCTCATACACTTTCTGCCGGTACACAACGAGCAAGGCGAGATATATGCGGGCATGGTAATGTCCATGGACGTTTCGGATCAAAAAGAAGCACAGCGCAAGCTGGAACAGCATGCGGCCGAATTGATGCGCTCCAACGAAGATTTGGAACAGTTTGCCTACGCCGCCTCGCACGATTTGCAAGAACCGTTGCGCATGGTGAGCAGTTACATACACCTCATCAAGCGCAAACTGAACGACCACTTGGAGCAAGACACCATGGAGTTTATGGAGTTTGCCGTGGACGGGGTAAAGCGCATGCAGGACCTCATAAACGACCTGTTGGAATACTCGCGCGTGGACCGCAAGGGCAATACTTTTAGAACCATAGACCTGAATAAAGTGGTGGAGTTTGTAAAAATAAACCTGCAAACCATCATTGCCGAAAAGGGAGCTACGGTAATCTCGGGCGAACTGCCCGAAATAGTGGCCGACCAGCCGCAAATGATCAGTCTTTTCCAAAATCTGATAGAAAATGGCATCAAATTCCACGGGCAAGCGCTCCCATTGGTGCAGATTGGCTATACGGAGGAAAAAGACAAGTATCGTTTCTTTGTAAAAGACAATGGCTTAGGCATCGACCAAAAATACTTTGACCGCATCTTTATCATATTCCAGCGGCTCAACAGCCGCAGCGAGTATTCGGGTACCGGCATCGGGCTGGCCATCTGCAAAAAAATAGTGGAGCGCCACGGCGGTAGGCTTTGGGTGGAATCCGCACCCGGCCAAGGCACCACTTTCTATTTCGAAACCCCAAAAACCACTTCTAATGGCTCGTGAGGAACGCGAAATATTATTGGTAGAGGACAATCCGGGCGACATTAGGCTCACGCAGGAGGTGTTAAAGAGCAACAACGCCCGATGCTCCCTAAGGGTAGCGTACGACGGCGAAGAGGCCCTGCGCTACCTAACCGAAGCGTTGCAAAAGAAAGCACTGCCCGATTTGATTTTGCTTGACCTGAACATGCCCCGCAAAAATGGGCTGGAAGTGCTGGAAACCATTAAGCAGCATACAAAACTAAGGATGATACCTGTAGTGGTGCTCACCAGTTCGGAAGCCGACCACGATATTACGCAGAGCTATTATAACTGCGCCAATTCCTACATCACCAAACCGGTTGATTTCGAGGAATTTCATAAAGTTATCACCAAAATCGAGGAATTTTGGTTTTCTATTGCTAAATTGCCATGTTGATAATTTCCACAATTACCTATGGATAACAGCATGAATTTAAATATCCTGCTTATTGAAGACAATCCGGGAGACGCTTTTTTGATTAAGTTTTACTTGGAAGAGTCTGTTCTTAAATATGCCAGATTGTTGCATGCCGAGTATCTAAAAACCGCTATCGACCTGTTACAGCACAACGAGTTCGACGTTATTTTGCTCGACTTGAACCTGCCCGACAGCAAGGGTATCCAAACGTTGGAAGACGTATTGGCGGCCAGTAAAGCCAGTGTTGTAATCGTGCTCACGGGCCTCAACGACGAACAGCTGGGCATAGAAACGGTAAAAAAAGGCGCGCAAGACTTTTTGGTAAAGGGCCAGTTCGACGGTAAGGTGCTTACTTCTTCCGTTCGCTATGCGTTTGAAAGATACCAGTTGCAAAAGCAAGTAAACCAGTTTACCCAAAAGCTGCATGAAAGCGTAAACCAATTCGATA
>CAYYZT010000360.1:0-3874 GCA_964476015.1 uncultured Chitinophaga sp. | reverse complement strand
CCGGTGGTAGCGGGTTTGGCGGCGTTGATACTTTCCCACGAACCCAACCTAACGCCTGCCCAAGTAGAAACCCGCCTGAAGCAAAGCAGCGACAACATCAATGCCCAAAACCCGAACTATATGGGCCAATTGGGTGCTGGGCGCATCAATGCCGCGCGCGCCTTGGGCATAGAGCCTACGGGCATAGGCAATACCTTGGCACTGGAGGCGGGGCTGGAGTTGTACCCCAACCCAGGCGTAAACGATATTGTTATTACACTCAACGGCAACGAAACCATCACGGCTGTTACGCTGCACGATTTGGCTGGGCGCATGGTTTATAGCCATCCTGTAACCACGATGACCAGCGAACAGCGCATTTCGTTGGATGCCGCTTTGCCGTCGGGCTTTTATATATGGAACATCCAAACCGAAAGAGGAGGCACGGTTTCCCGCTCTTGGGTGAAGTATTAAGTGACCGTGGTTAGCGTTCTTCGTGCTTTTCATAGTGTCCTTTGTTTAAACGGTACCTCTCGTACCGAACAACATGGTGTTTTTAAACACAAGGGTAAAACACAAAATACACAAAGGGAAGTTTTTCGCTATCTTGACCATAAATTACATTGCATTTAACCCAATACCTGCGTATATTAGATAGGCTTTTGGCTACCAACGCATTATTTTGCTCTTTTTTACTTCTTACCCAACCAAAAGGCACAATATTTCGTATTAAAGAAACGTAATAAGATTAAAGCATTAGTAGATACCTGAGCGCATGTTGGAGCGGATATTGAATTACGGAGCGGTTTACCTGGGCAGCATGTTCAAGTTTATCTTCGGCCCCTTGGCGGGTGCCAAAAACCTAACCGTTTGGGAAACGGCCCTGTTTACCTTTCTCGGGATGATGACGGTTGTGTTCCTGCTATCTTTAATGAAGGATGAATTTCGGCGGAAGCTCGTTTGGCGATTGAAGCGCGACAAACGGTTGTTTACCCGCAAAAACCGCCAGCTAGTGCGCATGTGGAGCCGCTACGGCTTGCGTGGCGTGGCCTTTTTCACTCCTATATTCCTCATGCCGATAGGCGGTTCCATTATAGCATTATCGTTCGGCTCCAAGCGTGCCCAAGTGCTGAAGTATATGGCCGTGAGCGCCTTGTTTTGGAGCATCGTTACCTCATTTGCCGTACACCAGTTCTACGATGTGGTTACGCGCTTTATAGGCGGTATTTAATTACCACTCCGTAAATTCTACCTTAAACCCGAATTGGTCGCCCAGTGTGCTGGTAAGCATGTCCTTTATTTCCTTGGCCAGCTCCAAATCGTTGTCTTTGGCTGCTTTTTGGCTGTCCGGGTTGCCGTTGCTAGGGTAGGAGGTAAGGATGATTTGGTATTGGTTGTCGGTGCCATGCAGCGGCTTGATGGCTAGGTTGAACTCCTCGCCGTTGGCATCCACAAACTCGTCCATATCCAGTATGCCCAACACCTTCTTGAACAAAGCATTATCCTGTTCGGCAATGGCACCTTTCTTCTTGGTAATGGTGAGTATGGCTCCGTAATGAGGCATGGATGTAGGGATTTGGGGGCGAAATTAAATAAAAGCGGCATTCTATAGCCTTTTTAAGGCTAAATAATATTCATTACTAGGTCAATTGTTTATCTACATTGGTTTTTATTATTGTTTATCCTAGTCAATTAATCCTACATTTCATGCTATATTTAAAGGTAAAATGCCCCCTATTAAATATGACTGAGATATTAAACACGACATTTAGCTATTGCTGCATATGCTGTAACATAAACCGACATGAGATATTATTTGTTGAATCTGTACTTCACGAAGAAGATTTTGCCGCTACAGAATACTTAACAATTAAATGTAGGGGGTGCGATAATACATCGTTCCGGGAAGATTATCATGATTACATGGATGTAACTCAGATTGGTGAAAATGATTTCGTACATTCAATAATCAAAAAGTCATATCCGGCTTATATAGAGAAGCACAAAACGTTAGAAAGAGCTTGGAGTTTACCCAAACCAATATATGACGTTTATTTTGAATCTTTACAGGCATTTAAAAATGACTGTAAAATTTTAACAGGTGCAGGGTTTCGAGCAGTAATAGAGGCAATTTGTTTAGATAAAAACATAAAGGGTCGAAACCTTGAAGCAAAAATTAACAACCTATCAAAAGAGGGTCTGATTACTAAAAAAGAGTGTGAAAGATTACATTCAATCAGGTTTCTGGGTAACGACTCTATACATGAAATGATAACACCTGAAAAGAAACAATTGAAAATTGTACTGACTATAATTGACCATATTCTTAAAAATCTTTACATAATAGATGATGAGATTGGAAATACTTTAGAACGTCCAATTAATGAATTTGATGAGTTTAAAAGGTTACTAACAAAAAAAATTAAGGCTTGTAATATTGGTGATGATTTTCCATTAGCTAAATACCTCGATAAAGACTTACGAAGGATTAAAGAAAATATTGTCGCCTTTGAAATTGAGTTGAAAAATGAAATTCAAAATAACGCATTTACCTTGCTAGCTATAGGGGCAGAAAAGCCTTATTTAGGTTCCAAAGTAGATATTCAGCATTATGTAGTTGTGAGCAGATAAAAAGAATATCAAAACAATCTTCTAGTAATTTTCTGCGTTTTTTGATGACTCATTGAGTTGCGAAGTCTCTTTGAGCCTTTGTACTTGTTTCAAAGCCTGCTGATAGGAAATTTCGGGTTGTTGTGAGAGTATCTTGGTGCCCTTCAATGCTCTTTCCGCGAATGATATTTTGTAGTTCGGCTCGTTTTTCATCGGAAATCATTTTGGTAAAGTTACAATACTTTAGATAAAACAAAGTTTCTCAATAAAAAGTGCTTCGGGCAACTACCGCAACAGAAAGGCATCCCTACTGGGATGCCTTTCTTATAAAATAGCTATGTCTCAATTTTATATCAAAATACCTCAAAACAGGCATTTTTATCGTAAAAATACTGCAAAAATATGTCGCAATAGCGCAAAATTGCGTCAATTTACGGCGGCCAGTTCCTCGGTTTTGGTTTCGTAACTTTCCAGCGGCGGGCAGGTGCAAATCAAATTCCTGTCGCCGTAGGAATTGTTCACCCGGCCTACACTCGGCCAAAACTTGCGGGTTTGTATCCAAGGCAACGGGTAGGCGGCTTTCTGCCTTCCGTAGACGTGGTGCCACTCTTCGGCAGTAATGAGGGCCGCGGTGTGTGGGGCGTTTTTCATCACGTTGTCCACCGCATCGGCTTGTCCGTTGGCTATCTCCACAATCTCCTCGCGGATGCCCAAAAGCGCGTCGCACAAGCGGTCTAGCTCGCCTTTATCCTCGCTTTCAGTAGGCTCAATCATGATGGTACCCACCACCGGCCAGCTCATGGTCGGCGCGTGGAAACCATAGTCCATCAAGCGTTTGGCCACATCCTCGGCCTCAATATTGGCGGTATTCTTGTATTCGCGAAGGTCTACAATCAGCTCGTGGGCCACACGGCCGCGTTTGCCACGGAAGAGCACTTTGTAGTGCTTCTCCAAGCGGGCCTTGATGTAGTTGGCATTAAGGATGGCATATTCCGTAGCCTCCTTAACCCCTTGTGCGCCAAGCATTTTGATGTAAGCATAGCTAATGAGCAGGATGCTGGCACTGCCCCAAGGCGCGGCCGATACGGCGTGTATAGGCTTCTCGATGCCCATATCCACCACGGCATGGCCGGGCAAGTAGGGAGCGAGGTGTTTAGCCACGCAGATAGGGCCCATGCCGGGGCCGCCGCCGCCGTGCGGTATGGCGAAGGTTTTGTGCAGGTTCAGGTGGCAAACATCCGCCCCGATGATGCCGGGGTTGGTGAGGCCCACTTGGGCGTTCATG
>CAYYZT010000359.1:0-3882 GCA_964476015.1 uncultured Chitinophaga sp. | reverse complement strand
GCCGGTACCGCCTGCCGTGCCACCGCCTTCTCCGCCCGTGCCGCCGCCTTCTCCGCCGGTGCCGCCGCCCGTCGAGCCACCGGTACCACCGCCCGTCGCGCCGCCGGTACCACCACCCGTCGAGCCGCCGGTACCGCCACCCGTCGAGCCGCCGGTGCCACCCGCGAAGCCGCCGCCACCGCCGCCCGTGCTCTTGCAGTCAGCAGAACACTCGTCGCCGTCGACGGTGTTGCCGTCATCACAGGCCTCGCCCTTGCCGATTTTTCCATCGCCACACACGGCCTCCTCTTCAGGTGGAGGGCAGGCGGTGAAGAGCGCGCTGAAGCACGCGGCGGCGACAACCAGACGTAACGAAATTCGCATGGGACGTTTCTTTGGTGTGAGGGAGAAAGACGCCACCCGCCTGGCACAGCTGGCAGCAAAAAAACAGCGCCACTCCGTAAACTCGGAGTGACGCTGTGACAGCCGGGTAACGCGCTACGTCAGCGAGTCACCTTGAACTCCACGCGGCGGTTCTGCTCGCGGCCGGCCGGGGTGCCGTTGTCGGCCACCGGCTGGTCAGGCCCGACGCCATCGGCCTTCAGACGGCCCGCTTCGACGCCCTTCTTCACGAGGTAATCGACGACGGCCTGCGCACGGCCGGCCGACAGCGTGCGGTTGGTCTCGGCGCTGCCGCTGTTGTCGGTGTGGCCCTCGACGTTGACCAGCTTGACGCCGGGGTGGCTCTGCAGCACCTCCGCAATCTGGTCGAGCAGCTTGTTCGACTTCGCCTGCAGGGTGGCCTTGCCGGTGTCGAAGTACACCTTGTCCTTGATGATCAGCTTCTCTTCGGTGAGCTGCACCAACTGCTTCTTCGCCGCCGGACAGCCCGAATTGTCGGCGGGGCCGGACTCACCGGGGCAGTTGTCGTATTCGTCGGGCGTGCCGTCTTTGTCGGTGTCGGGCAGCGCGCAGCCGCCGTTGAAGGCCGGGCCCTTCTCGTCGGGGCACTTGTCGAGCCGGTCGACCACGCCGTCGCCGTCGCGGTCGGTGTCGATGCACCCGCCGTTGTCGGGCGAGCCCTTGTCGTCGGGGCAGCGGTCGAGGTGGTCGGGCACGCCGTCGCCGTCTTTGTCACCTGACGGGCAGCCGTTGTTGTCGGCCGGGCCCTTCTCGTTGGGGCACTTGTCTTCGGCGTCCAGCACGCCGTCGCCGTCGTGGTCCGTCTCGGGGCAGCCGTCTTCGTCGGAGATGCCGTCTTTGTCTTCGGCGTCGTTGGGGCACTGGTCCTTGTCGTCGTCGATGCCGTCCTTGTCGTTGTCGAGCTCGGGGCAGCCGTCTTCGTCTTCGAAGCCGTCGATGTCCTCGGCGTGCATCGGGCACGCGTCGTTCACGTCGGCAATGCCATCGCGATCATTGTCGGGATCAGGACAGCCGTCGTCGTCCTGGAAGTCGTCGAAGTCTTCGGGCAGGTCGGGACAGCGGTCCTGGTCGTCCACGATGCCGTCATGGTCGCGATCCGGCGGTGCAAGCGGCGGCCGCGGCGGCGGGAAGCCCAGCGAGAGCAGCGCGCGCATGTCGGGCACGCCCACTGCCTGCGTGAGACCCGCGCCGATGGCGCCCGTGAGCACGAGCTTGATGGGCGTAGTCCAGCGTGCACCGAACAACAGCTCGCTGGGCGTGCCGCGGCTCTTGAAGGCCTGGCTATCGCGGAACGAGGTCGCGCCGTACCACTCGCCCATGGCCGTCACCTTCTCGGTGATGCGGTAGTAGGCGCCCAAGCCGAACAACAGCTCGCTGCCGAGTGCCGCCGTGCCGTAGTCAGCGGTCGGCCGATAGCGACCGCCGAGGTTCCCGGCGAAGGTCCAGTCGTCGACGTGGTAGGCCGCGCTCAGGCGCGCATCCGCGCCGACGCCGTCGTCACCGCTCAGGCCCTGGTCGTTGCCGCTGGGTAGCGTGATGGCCGCTTGAATGCCGAGCTGGAACGGGGAGAGGTCCTCTCCCAACAGGCGTACGCTACCGCCGAGCGAGAGGTCGCCGAATGCGACGTCCTTCGGATTCGGAAAGCTGATGCCCGCGAGGCTCGGGTCGTCGCCCTTCTGCGTGAGCAGAATCGGGGCGTGCACGAACACTTCGAAGCGCTCGCCGAGACCCAGCGCGGCGACGACGTGCCCCACGAAGCGATGCTTCACGATGGCACCATCGGCGCTCTGGTCCTTCTCCGACAACACCAGGGGCTGGTGCGCGTAGTCGAGCGTCAGCGACGCGCCCGCACGCAGGTGACCCAGGGTGCGGGGAAGCGACAGGGCAATACCATCCTCGGTGGTGGGGGCCGGCCTGAAGCGGTCCAGCGCGAAGCCGGTGCTGCTTTGGGCTTGGGCTACGCTGAGCGGCGCGCCAACCAGGAGGATGAGGGCTACAAGGGAGGGTAGGGTACGCAAAGCGGACGACCCTTACCACATTCGATCCCCATTCGGGGAGAGCATGGCGCCAGAGGCAACAAGCTCGACCCCGTGTAGCAATGCGATGGCACTGGCATTGTGCGCCAGATCGCAGAACGGAGGGCGGCTTGTCGCGTGAGCTCAGCGCACGAGGCGCAGCATGCTGCGACGCTCGCCCGTGGCGCGGGCGGGGGCGGGGGCCACGAGGCTGCGCGTGGGGGTGCGGGCCTCCGGGGGACGACGCTCCTCCAGCTCTTGGATGCGCTCGCGCATGGCCTCGGCCCAGCCGAGTTGGACGGCTGGCTCGGTGGGACTCGCGTCGGGTACACCGAGCGCGGGCGCGGGAGGAACGCTCGAGCTTGCGCGGCGCTCGTTCGTGTTCGCGATGGTCGATGCCAGGCCACGCCCTGAGGCAAGGCTAGCGAGCGCGCGCTCTGCGGCGTCGTCCGGAGTGACACCTGCAACGGAGACCGCGCCCAAGTCGCACTGCCACTCCACACGGAAGGGCAGCGCATCGTTGGCGCAGTACGTGATCTGCACCTGTTCGGGAGCCAGCGCCCTACACAAGGCGCTCAACCCAGCTTCGTCGGTAACGCGTGAAGGGCTCGGCACACTTCGACAGTGCCCACGTTGCAGCGCTTCCGCAATCCCAAAAATGCCGTTGGGAATAAGCGCACAAACGCCGCGCTGTAAGTTGTGCCGCGTCGCTCAGCGTTAGACGCGCTGCGTCTTTGTGTGCGCTTAGATTTTCTGGACGGTTTCCCGCACGCATGCGCATGACGCGCGCTTTTACGGATTCACCGTTCACTAGCGACTGCGCACAGCTAAGCGCTCGGGTTCGACGGTTCGCCGTCACGGGTGTGCGCAGTCTGCTCCACGTGTGGTTCTTACTTCGGGTCTTCTGCATCCGATGTCGGGTCGCGCTGCAGCGCGTCGAGCTCGGCCTGAGCGCGCTCGATCTGGTCCAAGGGCACGCGCGGGTTCTGAGTTTGCGGTTTGTGTGCTCGCTCGCGTTCGGGCAACGATTTCCAGCCGCCGCCCGTGCGGAAGGCGTCGAAGCCCCAGCGCAACCAGCGCAACAGGCTCGCCGCCAGCCACAGCGCCCAGGCCAACATCAGTGCCTTGTAGATCCAGAGCGGCACGCTGAAGACATGCACACTCGACAGCGCACCCGTGCTGCGGTCTTCGTACCAGGACAGGAAGTCGTTGCTGCTGCCCCGTCCTGCCACCTGCATGTCGGGCTGGACGACCAGCCCGCGATGCACCGCGTAGGCCAGACACGAGAGCGCGACGACCGTGAGGCCGACCAGCATGACCTGCATGAAGTTGAACGTGAGCGGCTTCTCGATGGGATGGCGCGCGCGGTAGGCGAGCGCGAACAGCCAGCCCACGATGAACAGCACCACGCCCACATCGACCTGCGTCAGGCCGAGCCCGAGCAGCACCCATTCGTGTGTCTTGA
>CAYYZT010000358.1:0-3897 GCA_964476015.1 uncultured Chitinophaga sp. | reverse complement strand
TCCTGTTTTTCCTGCCCTTCCTTATAGCCATCCTTTATTTCCTTGGCCAAAATGCTCACGGGAAACAAGGCGGCGGGATACGGCTCGATGCCCATCTCGCGCAGTTTGGCTAACGATTCGCGGCGGAAAACCTCCTGTTCGTTCAAAGTTTGCTGGCTCATGTAAGATTGATTGAAGTAGGGCGCAAAATTACGACAAAATCAACCAATTGGTTTAAGGCCATCGTCTGATAAATCCTTGAATGTCGTTTAAACACAAAGAGCACCGAGAAAAGACACAAAGAACACTAGGAATACTTAGTGAACTTTGTGTTTTTGACCTTGTGTACTTTGTGTTAAAATCGCAACACTATGGGATTTAAGCACGAGGAAGGATTATAAATTGCGTTACTTAATCACCGTAGTCAACCCAAACGAGCCATAGCCATACGAGCTGTAGCCCATCTCCAAGAAGAAACCAAAGCGGGGCAATACCATGCTGCGCACACCCAGGGCCGCGCCGCCGCGAAATTTTTGGTTGGCTTCCATAAAGTCCCAGTTGGCCTTTTTGCCGTCGGCAAACATAAAACTGTAGCCCGCAAAGCCGGTTACGTATACATCCACATAATCCACCAGCATGGGCTTGTTGATGATTTTTTGCACCAAAGGCATCAGGTGGTAGCTGCCGCGCAGGCCCGCCATTACTTGGTGATACTTGAGATTGCCGTCTTGCACTTGGTTTTGGTTAGCTTCCACCTGCTTTACGTTTTTCAGCATAAAGTAGGTGAACATCGGCCCCACGGTGAAGTTCTTCGCCACGGTGGCCTCCAACTGCAAGTTAACGGGCATGGAAACCGCCCGCTGCTTGCTTACGATAATATTGCTCACGCTTAGGGTAAAGCTGCCCTTGTTGCGGTAAAATACGGATGGGGCCTCCTCCGGCGCATCGGTAGGTACCAACACGGGTTTTTCGGGTGCTTCATTACCGTCATTGATTTGGGCAACCGACGGCAAAGACAGCAAGGCAAACAGGCATATGGTCCACAGGCTTTTCATGGCTGGGGTATTTTCGAATTTTAACTTCTAGTTATACGCCCAATTGCTGAAAAAGTTATCGGTTTATCCGTTGATTGGTTAATTGGTTTTTAAAAACTGATCAACCGATAAACCAGTCAACCAAACTATTACCCCGCTTCCGCCACTACTTCCTTTACTTCGGGCACCATGCGTTGCAGTAGGCCCTCAATGCCGGCTTTCAGAGTCATGGTGCTGCTGGGGCAGCCGCTGCACGAGCCTTGCATTACGAGGCTCACCACGCCGTCGTTAAACGATTTGAAGATAATGTTGCCGCCGTCCATTTCCACGGCGGGTTTCACGAATTTGTCCAGCGTGGCCACAATGCGCTGCTCCACGTCGCCCAACTCGCTGATGGATGCCGAGGCAGCGGCCACCACTTCTTCGGCGGGGCGCAATACGGGCTTTTCGTCGGCAATCCATTTTTTCATAAAATCGCGCACGGGCGGTATTACCTCAATCCACTCATATTCTGGGTTTTTGGTAATGGTAACGAAGTTGGCGGAGATATAAACCCCCTTTACGTAAGGCAATTCAAACAACGCCTTTGGCAGCGGCTCTTCCTGCGAAGAGGCCGCATCGCGAAAGTCGGCGTTGCGCTCCTTGCTCAAAAGGCGGTTCACCACAAATTTCAACGATTCGGGGTTCGGGGTATATTCGGTGTAGATGTCGATTACGTTCATTTCGGTATCAATTAGTGCCCTTCGACAGGCTCAGGGTGACAATATTATCAAGTGTCAAGACAATGCAAAAGTAAGCTGTAAAAAACAAACGCTAATATTTCTGTTTAAGTTGCAGAGACTTTTTGAGTTTCTTGATGAAACTATTTGTGTAAACAGATTTGTTTATTTTTGAGTTATGATAGCTGATATAGACATTATTAAAGGCATACACCCCGGTATAATTCTAGAGAGGGAACTGGCTAAAAGGAAGCTGAAAAAAGGAGCATTTGCCCTCTCTATTCAAGAATATCCGCAAACCTTGGTGGCCATTATCAAGGGTAAAAGGCGCATAAACCCTGCACTGTCCATTAAGCTTGGAAAAGCCTTGGAACTGGAGGAGGATTTTTTTGCGCTACTGCAAACCTATTATGATTTGGAAGCGGAAAGAAAAAAGCTCTCCCGTGGTGCCCTTCCAAACTTGTCCAAGTTGCGCCCGGTATTGTTTTGGGATACGGAACTGGAAAATATTGACTGGGAAAAGCACAAAAAGTCCGTAATCAAACGTGCTTTTGAGCGTGGAAATAAAGAGGAGCAAGAAGAAATACAAAGGTTCTATGGAAAAGAAATAGTAAACGCTATACTTACTAACCATGGATAAATTGTACTATAATACCATCACGCCCTTATTAAAGGATGTTTTGCTACAACTCATGCACAGCCAAGAACTTGATAAGTTTCGACTGGTTGGCGGAACCGCTTTGAGTTTACAGTTAGGGCACCGGCTATCCGTAGATATTGATCTGTTTACTGGTGCTTTATATGAATCCGTCGACTTCCAAAAGATTGATGACTTATTGCGAGAACATTACTCCTATGTTGATGCCTATGACTATCCAAATGCAGGTATGGGTAAATCGTATTACGTAGGCCACAACAAATTGGAATCCATAAAGCTGGATATATTTTATACCGAGCCTTATGTTTTTGAAGCTTTTGTGGTTGAAGGTATCCGAATGGCTTCCATCGAAGAAATCATCGCCATGAAACTAGACGTCATTTCACGCAATGGGAGGAAAAAAGACTTTTGGGATTTGCACGAATTGAGTTCCCATTTTACCCTTGATGAAATGCTTGCATTGCACCAACGGCGTTACCCTTACTCACACAATGCGAATCATATAAAGCAACAGCTTACTGCTTTCAAATTAGCGGATGAAGATTTCGTCCCCAACTGCCTGAAGGGAAAGCATTGGGAAGTTATCAAACTCGACATGATTGATTTCGCCAACGGCAGCCGATAATCGTTACGCTATTTCCTTGCTCGGAGCCAACAAATGCTTCCAACCCACCTTCTTCGCCACTATTTCCGGTAGGCGATCGATGGCGATGCGCTCTTGGGCCATAGTGTCGCGGTCGCGCAGGGTAACGGTATTGTCTTCCAGCGTTTGGTGGTCCACGGTAATGCAATATGGCGTGCCTAGCGCATCTTGGCGGCGGTAGCGTTTGCCTATGCTGTCTTTCTCGTCATAGAACAACTGGTGGTCGAATTTCAGCAAGCCCATCACCTCACGGGCCTTTTCTGGCAGGCCGTCTTTTTTCATCAAGGGCAATACGCCTACTTTAATCGGTGCCAAAAACGGCGGTAGGCTCAATACCACACGGGTTTCGCCATTTTCCAAGGCTTCTTCTTTGTAACTGTTGCACATTACGGCAAGGAAGGTACGGTTAAGGCCCACAGACGTTTCCACCACGTAGGGCACGTAGTGTTGGTTCAATTCGGGGTCGAAGTAGCGCAGCTTTTTGCCGCTGTATTCTTCGTGCTGCGTAAGGTCATAATCGGTACGGCTGTGTATGCCTTCCATTTCTTTAAAGCCAAACGGAAACTCGAACTCGATATCCACCGCGGCATTGGCGTAGTGGGCGGTTTTCAGGTGGTCGTGGTAGCGCAGTTTGCTTTCGCTAAAGCCAAGGGCCTTGTGCCACTTCAGGCGTTCGGCTTTCCAGTGCTCGTACCACTGCATTTCCTCGCCCGGGCGCACAAAAAACTGCATCTCCATTTGCTCAAACTCGCGGGTTCGGAAGATGAACTGGCGGGCCACAATCTCGTTCCTAAAAGCCTTGCCCACCTGCGCGATACCGAACGGGATGCGCTGGCGGCTGGTGTTCAGCACGTTCAGGAAGTT